>DAOSMQ010000077.1:2556-8210 GCA_035372725.1 Promineifilum sp. (SeqCode) | reverse complement strand
GGCGTGCGGATCGTCAGCGCGCCGGAGGTGCTACGGCATTTTTCGGCGCGGATGGAGCCAGTCTAGACGATGTGTCGGGTCTGGCAGTCCTTCCCGGCGTGGCTGACCGGAGTAGGCCCTGACGGGCCGGCATGGGTCTGCGGACTTCGTTGCGCGTGGCGTGCTTGGCAAGCAAGCTGCGTTCCCCTATGTTGCATCCCCCACGTGCCGCTTACCCTCGCTCTTACAGTTGGGGCAGCGTCGCGCGCCGTTGCTGCCGGGGCACTCATAGCAAAACCGCTTGCCACACCGACTACATTCGTAAATGGGCACGCGCCCCCACGTTGGCTTGCGACCGCAGTTTGGACAGGCACTGTACTTGGTCACATCCTGGGCTTCCTTGCCGATAGCCGATCTTCGCGCACTTACGGATTGGTTAAATGGCGAAAGATGATCTGATCGAACGTAATGTAGGACGCGCTGGCCCCAAACAGCGCGGCCAGGCAACCGGGCTTGATCTGGACGTTGATCTTGTCGATGCGGTAGAACTCCCACCCTTGCTGGCCGTATTGCGAGATGACGGCCTGCAACTGGGCGGTGACATTCTGCGCGTTCTCGACCGAGAAAACGCCGCTCTTTAACTGGCCCACAAAGGGCACCACCAGATACTCGAATGCACTCATAGTTTCCTCCTGAGATACTGCCTTCGCTCATCGACGAAATCGAGCTGGGCGGCGGGCACTTTGTTCACCGAACAAAATCGCCGCCCCTCTCGCGCTCTGATTGTGTTTGGCCACGCGTACACTGGCATTCTGTCACGTTGACGGCCCTGACCGTGCCTGCTCCACCGGCCGCATCAAATAGATGTCACCGCTCTCCTCGGCCACCCAACCTTCCACCACATCGCTTGTACCGTCGGCAAAATCGATGACTTCACTGCGCACTTTCCAAAACAAGACATGACCTGGATTACCCGGCCCACAAACCGGGCCGTCGATGACCGTCACGACATTGCCACTGTCAAGGTACTTGTACCTGGCGAAAGAGGAGAATTCGCTTGGCTCCCGGAGGACTGAAGCCTGGAAAACGGAGATGTAGGCTCTCGTGCCGGTGGCCATATAAGAGCGCGAAGCGCCGGGACATCCGGCCTCATTGCCAGAACCCTGGGATGGATTTGACGCAGCGACTGTGCTCCAATCCTGTGTGCAACCTGTATGATGATCGCCCCTCAACTCGATGTAGATATTGTCATCTTCAGTCTTTAGGGAAACAAGCTGGAAATTGCCGCCATTCAAATCCACCTCAAATCTGTCTCCGTGCAAGTCATAGGCGCATTCCTGATCATCGATCCTGATGACCAGGACATTCTGGGGCGACGTAGCGAACGGATGCGCCTCAAGGTGAGCGCCGGCGTGGAAGACGCCGATGGGTGTGGGCACCGAGATTTCGGACCTCGGCTCCAATGTGACCTCTCCCAGGCTATTGATGCTGATAGTGATGGGAATGATAATTGGGTCATAGGAACCCTCAAGGATAACGTCGCCACGCATCCGCTCGATCAGTGCGCAGCCCATGGTCAGTACAGCCAATAGCAAAACAAGAACCAAGGCTCTGAGTTGTGTTCTCGAGGGCATCTGATAGAGCTGACGCACGTCTGCCTCCCCTCTGGTGGCGACACCGTAACTGGAACACCCTGGCGGGCGCAATCGAGATCGGCCCCATCAACAGTATAAAGGTGGCTGGCTACTTCCTCAATAGCTGGAATCAGCCATATTCGCCCGTACGTACATCGCCCCGGCGTGAGCCCGGTTGCGCGCCTTCAGTTTGCCCAGAATGCTTTTGACATGGTTCTGTGCGGTGTAGATGGAGATGTGCAACGCCCGGCCGATTTCGGCGTCCGTGTAGCCCTCGGCCACAAGGTGCAGCACCTCGCGTTCCCGCGCAGTTAACCCCCCGTCGCGCTCTTGTGGTATGTTCATACGACCCTCCATTTTTCGCCAACGACGCTTACGGCTATACTAGACAGTGCTCCACCGTTTTCTACAGGAATCGGGCACACATCGGATCAACATCGGACGACTTCTGATCGAGGTAGCCGTCACGTGAACGTTGATGACATTACTGTCTCCCTTCTGAATGCGACCCTGCGCGCTTGGCGGCGGGCCGAGGAACCGCCGGCGACCCTGCTCGACCTGGACTTCCTGCGCGACACGACCGCCTGGGCCGTCGCGCCCGCTTCGCCGGCTGAGCGCGACATCCAGTTGCGTGCCCGTGTCACGTCTCTGGCTGTGGCCGAACTCGACCGCCTGCGTGCGGCCGAGTCGTTGCCGCCCACGGACCCAGCGGCAACGCGGGTCGCGCTGCTCCTGGCCCTCGGCCGCGACTTCGGCGGCGGCAACATGGCTCTGGAGGAGTGGAGCGCGCTCTATCACCGCTATCTTGCGCCCGTGTCGTTGAGCGTTGCAGCGTTGGCCCAGGCCGCCCACCTGGACGTGCGTAACTTCCGCCACCGCGTTAACAACGGCGCGCGGCGGCTGGCCGAGCAGTTACAGCAGCTGGAGATGGCCGCGCAGCAGCGGCTGCGCCGCGCCCGGCTGGGTCGCCACCTGCCGCCGGCCGACTACACTCGCCTCTTCGGCGTGGCTGAGCCACAGCAGCAACTGGTCGCCGCGTTGCAGCCGGCGAACGGCCCAGACGTGATCAGCATCGAGGGGCTGGGCGGCATCGGCAAGACGGCCCTGGCCCGCGAAGCCGCCTTCGTCCTGGCCCAGGGCAGCGACTACGACGGCATCGCCTGGGTCAGTGCGCGACAGACGTGGCTCAACGACGCCGGGGCCATTGAGACGACGCCCGACGCCGCCAACACGCTGGCGGATGTCATCGGCCGGCTGGCGACACAACTGGGCTTCGCCGAACTGGCCGGGCTAAGCGTCGCCGACAAGCTCGACCGGCTGGCCCCCTTTCTCAGGGCCGGCCGGCACCTGATCGTCATTGACAATCTGGAGAGCGTCAGCGACCTGGAACTGCTGTTGCCGGCGCTGTTACCGCTGGCCCGGCCGACGCGCTTTCTGCTGACGAGTCGCCAGACGCTGAGCCACTATCCGCTGGTGACGCGCTTCCCCGTGCAGCTGCTCTCGCTGGCCGACAGCCGGGCGCTGGTGGAATCCGAACTCGCGCGCCACGGCCACCCGGCCCGGCTGGCGGCCGAAGATATGGCCGCGCTGCACGAGGTCGTTGGCGGCATGCCGCTGGCGCTGAAGCTGGTGGCCGCGCAAATGAGCCTGTGGCCGCTGCCGGTGCTGTTGGACAATCTACGCCGCGCCCGCCACCGCGCTCCCGAAGGGCTGTATCGCTACATCTACTGGCGCGCCTGGCAATCCCTGGGCGACCCGGCACGTCAACTGCTGCTCTCCCTGCTGCCGCTGGCTCCCGATGGGGAGGATGTCGAGTGGCTGCGACTGATGAGCTTTCTGCCACCCGACGAATTCGGCGATGCGCTGGCCCAATTGCGCGACGCGTCGCTGCTAGAAGTGGCCGGCGAGCCAACCTCGCCCCGCTACCGGCTGCACCGCCTGACGGCTACCTTCCTGCAGACGGAAATCCTGGCGGCGTGGGGCGACTCTTCTCTCCAAGAGAGCCTGCCGAACCCATGAACGCCGCAACAGGGCAAAGTGCCACGCCGCGCGCCTGGGGCGACGAGGCCCAACGCTGGCGGCGCTTCTACGCCGACCGTTTGCCGGGCCAGCTACGCCTGGCGGTTGACTTTGTGGACGGCCGGCCGGCCGCTGAGGTGCGCCCCCATTTCGACAGCTGTCTTGCCCTGCTCAATGCCGCCGGCCAGCGGGCAGAACTGAGGCCGTTGTGGCTGGCGCTGGTGGATCGTCTGCATCCGTTGCCGGTGCGCTGGGGGGAGTGGTCGCTCTGGCTGGCTACGCTCCAGCAGGCGGCCGACCACGCCGCCGCCCTGGGCCGGCCGGCCCAGCAGGCCGAGTATTTGGCCCATGCCGCCGGCTTGTTGCTGAACACCGGCCGGCTGGAACCGGCGCGCGACACGGCCGGGGAAGCACTGCGCCTGGCACAGGAGAGCGGGGCGGCCTGGCCGCTGTGCCTGGCCGGCAGTGTTGTCGCCGCCACGCTGCGGGCGCAGGCGCGCTATGGCGAGGCGCAGACGTTCGTGGATGAGTTGCGCGCCGACCTGGCCCGGCTACCCGCGGCCCAACCGCCGGCCCGCGCAGCAATGGGCACGGCCCGGCTCGATCTGGAAACCATGGACACCCTGCGCCACTCCGCGCAGCCGGAACTGGCCCTGACCCTTAGCGAGACGGTGATCGATCGGCTCGCGGATGTGCCGGGGATTGACCCTCACGACCTGGCGACGATCTATATGCGGCGGGCGACGATTCGCTGGGCGTTCGACCGCTATCCGCCGGCGGCCGACGATCTGCGCCGCGCGGCCGAACTCTACCGCCAGGCTGGCGACGAACTGCAAGCGACCTTCGCCGAGGCCAATCTGGGCACGGTCTACCTGAGCATGTCGCGCTATGGCGAGGCCGAGGCGTTGAAGCTAGCCGCCATCCGCGCCGCGGAGGAGGTCAACGCGCGCCACGTGCTCGTCAGCGAACTGGGCGATCTGGGCGTCATCTATCTCGGAATGGGCCGGGTGGAGCTGTTGCTGGAGTATTCCAACCGGATGGTGAAACTGGCCACGGAGTTGGGCAACGACGCCGAGTTGAGCCGCGGGCGCGGCAACCGCGCCTCGGCGCTGCTGGCATTGGGCCGCGCGGCTGAGGCGCTGCCGGACATCGAGTCGAGCCTGAGCCGCTACCACGCTCAGGGGCGCAAAGAGGGCGCGATCGTGACAACTATCGACATGGTGCTGTACCTGGAGGCCATCGGTGACGAGGCGGGCGCGGCCCGGCTGGCGCGTGAGAACCACGCCGCTGCGCTGCGGGAGGACTTCCCAAAGTTGCCTATCGTGACCGGACGGTGCCTGGCCCCGTTCTTGCCGCCGGCCGAGCGGCGCGCACTGCTGACGGAGATGCTGGCGGCGGCGCGGGCCTATGGCCGGCCGATGGACGCGGCCGGCTGCCTTTTCGCCCTGGCCGCCATTGGCGCCGACCCAGCCGAGCGCGCGGTGCATTACCGCGAGGGGGTCGAACTCGTAAAGCAAATGGGGGCTACGGCGTGGCTGGCGGGCCGCTCGCCGGCGAACCCGCCGTGGTTGCCCATGATGATATGATGGCGGGCGGACGCGCAACCGGGCGCATACGCAGGTGCGCCCCTACTGAGCTTCCTTTAAGAAGACGTGACCCTCACCATATGACTGGAACAAGCGCGGATGCTGAAATGAGCTGATCGCGCGTAAGAACAGCAACTTCCTCGGCGAACAGGTCACGCGCTGCTAGAGCCGTAGCAACGATCAAGCCGTCGTGAATGTCCAAATTAGTTGGCAGGGCGGCAACGACGAAAATGTCCAGAGGAAATATCGTGATTCGCCTGGCAGATGCGACCGTTCGCATGATCTCATCAAATGTGATTGTCGTGCGCTTCCGCTCGCTAATGTGCTTGGCTTCGGCCAAGACAAGCGTAGGAATAATCAGAGAGGTGGAAGGCTCAGCAAGAATTCGCCGGGCCTCCAGTCCAAGCCGAGGGTCATTGCTCAGATACCATACGAG
>DAOSMQ010000077.1:0-2456 GCA_035372725.1 Promineifilum sp. (SeqCode) | reverse complement strand
TACCATACGAGAGCATGCGTATCGACGACGTAACGCATCAGATGCTCTCTGAAATAGTCAGTCGCGAGGACGCCAGATCTTCGTCTGAGAAGACAGTGCCCTGCCACACGCCGGCCAGGCCCTCAAACGTTACTTGGGACTGGGGAGCCTGTATTTGGTCGATCAGCCGCCGAAGCGCGGACATCTCTCGTTCCAACAAGGTAAGTTGAGCACGCATCATGCTGAGGTTCAGGTCCGTATTCATGGTCATGTCAATCGCTCCGCGTCATAGGCAGCCATTATAGCATGGAAGCTGCCTAGAACCGGGTATGTCTTACGGCTGCGGCGGCGGCCCCGCGTCGGCCGGGATCGGCTCGCCATCGGGCAGGCTGTGTAGCTCATCGCAGGGAACGAAGTGGACATCGCCCCAGACGTAGCCGCGCTCGGTGAAAGTGGCGATGGTGTCGATCCAGCGCTTTTCGCCGTCGTCCAGCAGATAGATGTGTGGGCTGCCGGCGCACTTGAGCAGGATGGGATCGGGGGATTCGTAGACGACCGCGCGCACGGCCGGCGGCAGCGTGTCGAGCGCGCCCTGGTCGATGCCAAACAGCCACGGCACGACGAGGATCACGGCCAGCGTCCAGACGGTATAGGCGACGGTGCCGATGGCGAAAGCGCGGTGGAGCCGCGGCAGCCAGTCCGTTGCCCGGCCGCGCGCCCCGGCCCAGACGACCAGCGCCAGCAAGCCGATGTTGACGACGTTCCAGCCGATGAACGCCAGCCGGTTGGGTGTCAGGCGGTCCATGGCCGTGCGGTAGACGATGGCCGCCAGGGCGTAGACGCTGACCAGCAGCGCCAGCCCGGCCACGGCGACGATAGCCCAGCGCAGCGCGTTGGCCACTCGCGGCGAGGTCTCGGCCAGGCTGACCGGCGTCGCCCCGACCAGCAGGGCGATGACGGCGAAGAGCATGCCGTTGTAGATGATCAGTACGTCACGGTTCTCGAACGGCTCGCGGAAGTTGAGTAGCACGAAGCCGATGTAGACCACCAGCACCACCAGAGTCAGCGGCAGCAGCGTGCGCATCAGCGTGGCCAGCAGCTTGCTCAGCCCGTCCTCGAACGACTGCCCCGCCGGCGGCCGGGCGGCGTTGTAGATCACGGCCACGGCGATAACCGGGATCAGCCCGCCGCCGCCGGCGATGAACAGGCGCATGACCAACTCCGACGGCTCCATGCCCAGAGCGGAAAAGAGGGCGATGGTGATGCCCGTGAACAGCCCGCCGGCGATGGCGAACAGGCCGCCCATGATGACGACCTCCAGCGACTTGATCAGGAAGGCGAAGCGGTTGCCGGGGTCGCGGTGGCCGGCGACGAGGTATAGCCCCACGCCCGCCCAGGCCAGCAGGGGCAGGTGCATGGCCATCAGGGTGACGTACTGCTCCTGGAAGGAGCGCGTGCCCAGGCGGGGGTAGACCCAGAGCACATAGCCGGCGGCGGCCACAAGCCCGACGCCGATCAGCACGGCCAGCGGCCAGCGCCGCCGCACCGGGGCCAGGTAGGCCAGCACGAAGACGGCCGCCAGCGGAGCGACCAGCAGGAGCAGGGTCGGCAGGAAGGTGGACGCGCCCGGCGGACCACCGGCGATCTGGATAGAGTAGCGCTCTTCGTCGGACAGCCACCAGAACAGCAGGCCATTGAGCAGCGCCAGCGGCACGGCCCAACCCCAGCGAACGAACGAAGTCTTGACAGCGACGGCGACATCGCGCAGCCGGTAGTGCCAGGCCGCGTAGAGCAGGTTGTCGGGCTGGGACGCGCGGCCGGCGTCGATGGCCTGCCGGAAGGCATCGCCCTGGCCGGCCTTGACGGCGGCGCGGTAGGCCTGTTCGAGTTGCTCCGGGTCACGAGAGTGGTCGGTAACGAGTTGTTGGTAGGTCACAGATACTCCAATCAGTATTGTCTTGGCCCGCTCGTTTCAGTCGTCCGTGGGCGCGGCCGGCGTGGCGTAGGGCTTAAGCGCCCGCGTGGCGATGTAGTTGGGGAAGTAGCGGCCGAGCCGGTCGTCTTCCTTGTGGGCCTCAAAGAAGCCAGTCAGGACAAAGCCAACCTCTAGCTGGCCGCCGATCTGGTCTTCCAGGGTGTGGCTGAACTCGTAGGGTGCGTGGGAGCCGTAGAGACGGGCATGCTCCTCCGTGCTGATGTCGGTCACGTCCGAGTAGGGCAGAGAGTGCTTCAGTTGGAAGATACCCTCGGCGTCGGCCAGGGCGCGGTCGAAGGCGTACTCGATGGGGTTGACCGTGCCCATCAGCAGCGCGCCACCCGGCCGCAGGACGCGGTAGCACTCGCGCCAGACCGCGCGCACATCGGGCGTGAAGATGTTGGACACGGGATGGAAGATGAGGTCGAAGGTGGCGTCGGCGAAGGCGCTCAGGTCGCGCATGTCCCCCGGCACAGTGCGGATGGCCAGGCCCTCGCGCCGG
>DAOSMQ010000076.1:0-8303 GCA_035372725.1 Promineifilum sp. (SeqCode) | reverse complement strand
CCTGGCCATCGTCTTTTTCGTCAGCCTGGGCGAGCGCACGCGGCTGGGCACGGTCACGTACCCGCCGCTAAGCCTCGGCTCGCTGGGGACGCTCTTCGACGACTACGCCCGCGTCTTCAGCCGCGTCGGCGGCGACTTCATCTACCTGCGCATCTTCGGCCGCTCGGCCTGGCTGGCGCTGCTGAACACGGCCCTGTGCCTGCTGTTCGGCTTCCCGCTGGCCTACTGGATCGCCCGCCAGCCGGCCAACCGGCGCAACATGTGGATCTTCCTGGTCATGATCCCTTTCTGGACCAACTTCCTGGTGCGCACCTACGCCTGGATGCTCATCCTGCGCGATTCGGGGCTGATCAACAGCGCCTGGACGGGCAGCTTCCACGACGCGGCCACGGTGATTGCCGGGCACGCGCCCGCGCTGGGCTGGCTGGCCGACATCACCGCCCGGCCGCTGCCGCTACTCTACAACGTCGGCGCGGTGCTGGTGGGCCTGTTCTACGGCTACTTGCCCTTCATGGTCTTGCCGCTCTATAGCAACCTGGAGAAGACCAACTGGTCGCTGCTGGAGGCGGCCGCCGACCTGGGGGACAACGGCTTCCAGCGCTTCACGCGCGTGCTGCTGCCGCTCAGCCTGCCGGGTATCATCGCCGGGTCGATCATCGTCTTCATTCCCTCGCTGGGGGCCTATGTGACGCCCGACCTGATGGGCGGGGCCAAGGTGTCGCTGCTGGGCAACCTGTTGCAGCAGCAATTTATGACCGTGCGCGACTGGCCATTCGGCTCGGCGCTGAGCTTTATCATGATGGCCGTGATGTTGGCGGCGACGCTGGTCTACTTCCGCGCGTCGGCCGAGGCGGAGCGCCGCCAGGAGAAGTCATGACCGCGACAACGCCAGCACCGTCCACGACGCCCGCCGCCGGCGCGCGCACGCAGGCCCTGACCGCGCCGCGCCCCGCTCGCCGCGACGTCCGCCGCAGCTTTAACAGCAACGCCCTGACGCTGCTGGCCGCGGCCATCTTCCTGTTCCTCTATCTGCCCATCCTCATCCTGGTCATCTACTCCTTCAACGCCAACTCTGTCGTCGGCGTGTGGACGGGCGTCAGCACGCGCTGGTATGCCGAGTTGCTCCATGACCGGGCGCTGATCGCTTCCTTCCGCGTCAGCATGTGGGTGGCCTTCTGGTCGACGCTCATCAGCACGGTGCTGGGCACGCTGGGGGCGATGGCGTTGGAGCGCTTCCGCTTCCGCGGCAAGCTGACCTTCGACGCGACGATGTACCTGCCGATCATCATTCCCGACATCGTCATGGCCCTATCGACGCTGTTGTTCTTCGTCCTGGTGGCCGTGCCCCTCAGCCGCTACACCATCCTGGTGGCCCACGTGGCCTTCAACATCTCCTTCGTGGCCGTGGTCGTGCGCGGCCGGTTGGCGGAGATGGACCGCGGGCTGGAGGAGGCCGCCGCCGACCTGGGCGCGAGTGCCTGGACGACTTTCCGCCGCGTGACGCTGCCGCTGCTGACGCCGGCCATCGTCTCGGCGGCGCTGCTGGCCTTCACGTTGTCGCTCGACGACTTCGTGATCACCTTTTTCGTGGCCGGTCCCGGCTCGACGACGCTGCCGGTGCGGGTCTATTCGATGATCAAGTTCGGCGTCACGCCGGAGGTCAATGCCATTTCGACGCTGATGCTGCTGGGTTCGACGGTGTTGGTGGTGGTGTCGCTGTGGTTGCAGCGGAAGTAGGGGGTAGGGGATAGGGATTAGGGGATAGGGATTAGGTTCCAGGTTCCAGGTTCCAGGGAAGAGCGTTCTTTCCCTGGCCCCTGGCCCCTGGCCCCTGGCCCCTGGCCCCTGGCCCCTGGCCCCTGGAACCTTCCCCCAGAGAAGAAAAGGAGATCGAGATGAAGAAAGTACTACTGATTGGTGTGATAGCTCTGCTGGCGGTGCTGGCGGCCTGCGGCGGGGGGCCGAGCGGCGGGCCGGGATCGGCCGGGGCGGAGCCGACAGCGGCCGCGTCGGCCAACGGCGAGGTGCAGCTCGACGACGAGTTGAGTGTCTACAACTGGGAAGACTACATCGATGAGCAAATCCTGCGCGACTATGAGGAGCGCTACGGCGTGCGCATCGTCTACGACACCTACGCCTCCAACGAAGACCTGCTGACCAAGCTGCAAGCGGGCGCGGCCGGCTATGATGTCATCTTCCCGTCCGACTACATGGTCACGCAGATGATCGAGCTGGGGCTGCTGGCGGAGATCGACGTCAGCGCCATGCCCAACTTCGCCAACATCGGCGCGGAGTTCAAGGACCCGCCCTACGACCCCGGCAACCGCTTCTGCACTCCCTACCAGTGGGGCATGACCGGCATCGCCTACCGCAACGGCCGCTTCGAGGAGCCGCCCGATAGCTGGGCCTACCTGTTCGACCCGGCCAAGCTGGCGGAACTGGCCCCCGAGGGCATCAACGTCCTCAACGACCAGCGCGAACTGCTGTCGGCGGCGCTGTTCTACCTGGGCTATTCGCCCAACACGACCGAGCGCGCCGAATTGGAAGCCGCCCGCGACCTTATCCTGGCGGCCAAGCCCTACTGGAAGACGTTCAACAGCGAGGACTACTACAGCACGCTGATGGTCAGCGACGAGATCGTCCTCTCCCACGCCTGGAGCGGCGACGCGGCGCAGGCCTTCTGGGCCACCTATGACGACGAGACGGGTGAGGGCAACTGGCTGTTCACCGTGCCCAAAGAGGGCGCGGTGCGCTATCAGGATAACGTCTGCATCCCGGCCAGCAGCCGGCGGCAGGCCACGGCGCAGCACTTCATGAACTACCTGATGGAGCCGGAAGTGGCCGCGGCCATCACCAACTTCACTTTCTACCCCAGCCCCAACGAGGCGGCCAAAGAGTTCATCGACCCCGACATCCTCAACAACCCCGGCATCTACCCGCCGGCCGAGGTGCGGGCCAAGATGCAGTGGCTGACCGACGTGGGCGACGCCGTATTCATCTATGACGAGATGTGGACGGCGATTAAGGGGCAGTAGGTCGTCGCCGCCGGCGGGCAGGGCAGGTCGTAGGTGTAGGGGCAGGTCTCAGACCTGCCCCTACGACCTGCCCCTACACCTACGATCTGCCCCTACTCTTCCATCACCAGCGCAAAGATCAACGGCGCAACGATGGTCGCGTCTGACTCGATCATGTATTTCGGCGTGTCCACCCCCAGCTTGCCCCAGGTGATCTTCTCGTTGGGCACGGCCCCGCTGTAGCTGCCGTAGCTGGTCGTCGAGTCGCCGATCTGGCAGAAGTAGCCCCACAGTGGTACGTCCGTCTGGCCCAAATCCTGGTGCAGCATGGGCACGACGCAGATGGGGAAGTCGCCGGCAATGCCGCCGCCGATCTGGAAGAAGCCGATAGAGCGCGTCGGGGCCACGGCCGCGTACCAGTTGGCCAGATAGGCCATGTACTCGATGCCCGTCCGCACGGTGTGGACGTTGTCGATGTCGCCGCTCATCACGTGGGCGGCGTACATGTTGCCCATCGTCGAGTCCTCCCAGCCGGGCACAACCATGGGCAGGTTCTTCTCGGCCGCGGCCAGCATCCACGAGTCCGCCGGGTCGATCTGGTAGTGCTGCGCCAGTACGCCGGAACGCAGCACGCGGTACATGAACTCGTGCGGGAAGTAGCGTTCGCCGGCCTGGTCGGCCCGCGTCCACTCGTCCACCAGGGCCGTCTCCAGGCGGCGCATGGCCTCCTCTTCGGGGATGCAGGTGTCGGTGACGCGGTTCATGTGCCGGCCCAGCAAGGCCAGCTCGTCTTGCGGCGTCAGGTCGCGGTAGTGGGGCACGCGCTCATAGAAGTCGTGGGCTACCAGGTTGAAGAGGTCTTCCTCCAGATTGGCCCCGGTGCAGGAGATGGCCTGCACCTTGTCGCGGCGGATCATCTCGGCCAGCGACAGGCCCAGCTCGGCCGTGCTCATCGCCCCGGCCAGCGTGACGAGCATCGCCCCGCCGGCGTCGAGGTGGCGTTTGTAGCCGTCGGCGGCGTCGATGACCGTCGCCGCGTTGAAGTGCCGGTAGTGGTGCCGCAGGAAGCGGCTGATCGGTCCGTCTGTCATGTCTCTCCGTTGAGAAAGAGGCTCACGCAAAGGACGCAAAGGAGGCAAAGAGCGCTAAGAAGAATAAGACAACTTTTTCTTCTTTGCATCCTTAGCTCCCTTAGCGTCCTTTGCGTGAGCTCTTCTATCTTATGCTCGATTCAGAGCGATCAAACACAGGTACTCAAACACCAGATTCGCCGCCAGCAGGGCGGTGATGTCGGCGTGGTCGTAGGGCGGGCTGACTTCGACCAGGTCCATGCCCACGAGGTTCAGCCCCTTCAGGCCGCGCATGAGCTGGAGCATCTGGTAGCTGCTGAAGCCGCCCGGCTCCGGCGTGCCCGTGCCGGGGGCGAAAGCCGGGTCGGCGGCGTCGATATCGAGGGTGACGTAGGTGCGGCGCGCGCCGACCGTCTCGCGGATGGCGGCGACGACGGCGGGGATGCCCATCTCGAAGCACTCGTCGATGGTCAGCACGCGGATGCCCAGTTGCCGGGCGACATGGAGATCGTCGGGGAAGTAGAGCGAGCCGCGGATGCCGACCTGGATGGTCGCCGCCGGGTCGATCAGCCCCTCCTCAACGGCGTGGCGAAAGACCGTGCCGTGCTCATAGTCGCCCGGCTCCACGTCGGTGTGGGCGTCGAAGTGGACGAGGGCCAGCGGGCCGGCGTGGCCCCCGTTCCGCGCGGCGGCCGCCTGGGCGCGCAGCAGCGGCAGGCTGATGGAGTGGTCGCCGCCCAGGGCCACGACCATCGGCCCCTGAGCCAGCACCGCGCCAACCTCGGCGGTGATGTTGGCCATCGTCTTGTCGATGCTGGCCATCTCGATGGCCACGTCGCCATAGTCGGCGATGGCCAGCGCCTCGGCCGGGGCGACGCCGTGGATGGGATGGTGGCCCCAGAGGGCCAGCGATGCCTCGCGGATCTTGCGCGGGCCGAAGCGCGCGCCGCCGCGGAAGCTGGTCGCGCCGCTGTCGAAGGGTACGCCAACGATGGCCACGTCGATGCCGCTCAGGTCGCGTGTCGGCGTCTGGCGCATGAAGGTGGGCACGCCGGAGTAAGCCAGCAGATGTCCGCCCAGGGCGGGGTTCACGGGATGAGCCATAGCTATTCCTTTGTCAGTTGGTGGACTGGGTGAATGGGGGAAGGAGGGGCGAAGTCATCGCGGTCGCTCATCCCACCACTCAGCCAAAGCTGCCGGCCGCTTGCGGCTTGGTCGCGTCGTCGCGGGCGGCCTCGCCGTCCCGGGCGGCCGACCAGGTGGCCATCTCGCGCTCGACATTGCTGCCCCAGTGGACGCCGCGGCCGAGCATCGTCTGCTCAACGACCTCGAACGCGCCAAAGTGGCGGCTCATGACCGCCTCGACGCGCGAGGTGTCATAGGGTTTGCACGAGAACACGTCCACGAACGCCTGGCCCAGGGTGCTATAGGTGTGGATGGCGGCATGGGACTCGTACAGGATGATGACGCCGGAATAGCCAGCGCGTTGCGGCTCGCCGGCCTCTTCGGTCACCATCGGCCCGGCCAGTACGTTCATGCCCAACTCGTGGACCAGGTCCACCAGGAAACGATCAATTGTTTCGCCGTCGCCCAGCGCGGCGCGGTCGCGCACGTTGGCGACGCGCATCATCAGATGCAGACCATACACGTCTTTCATGGGAAACATCTCTCCTCGGAAGAGTGGAATATTAATCTGTCCGCTAACCTGGGGGGAAGGTTCCTTGCGTCGCGTGGACAGTCTGTATTATGCACAAAACGGGGCCAATGTAAACCCATTAGTGGGGCAACCTGCGATATTCTAATGTTTTGTCCCCATTAGGAGGGGGGTGGGGGATGGGGGATGGATCAGGGGGCGGCGTCGGTGCTGAAGGAATCGGCGTAGTACCAGGTGATCAGGCGCGCCTCGGCCCACGGCCGCAGGGCGTTCATCAGCGTCATCCCGGCCGCGGTGCTCAGGGCCGCTTCCAGCGCCGCCCTGCTGTCGAACATGGCCTCGACGGTCAGCGTGAAGCGCGACTGACCCAGCGGCTGGCCCAGCACGCGGCTGACCTCGACAGCGCGCAGCCCCGGCAGGCTCTCCAGCAACGGCAGGTGCGTGCCGCTGAAGAACTCCTCCAGCGCCGTCTCGTCGTCAACGCGGTAGTAGAGGACGGTGAATTTGTGCATGGTTAGTGGTCCGTGAGCAGTGGTCAGTGGTCAGTATCCAGTGTTCAGTGGGTCAGTGTCCAGTGTCCAGTGGTCAATAGGTCGGTGGTCAGCCGTCTGTCGTCAGCGATCGGTCTCTACTGACCTACTGTTTACTGTTTACTGCCCACTCTATCTCCCCCACACCGCGGCGAGCTGCTGCTTCAGTTCCTCGCGCTGGGCGCGGTAGTCGGCTTCTTGCAACCGGCCGTTCTCGAAGGCGTCGTCCAGGGCGGCGATGCGGCGCAACAGATCGTCGCGTTGGCCCAGGCCTGGGGCGGCCGCCGGCGCGGCATAGGCGGGAGCTTCTTCATAGGCGCTCTCCTCCTGTCGCCCCTGCCAGTAGCGCCACAGGAAGATGCCGCCGACCGCGGCCAGCAACAGCGCTCCACCGCCGATGAGCAGTTCGCTGGTTGTGTCGCGGTTGGCCACGGCCTGGCCGGTGGTGGCGTCGTTGATCACTGACGGCCGGCCCTCCAGCTGGATAGTCAGCGCGTCGCCTGCGGCCAGCCCGGCGCGGCCGAAGTTGCGAAAGACTTCGCCCTCGCCGAATGTCTGCGGCGCTCCCTCAACCCAGTCCGCGCCAACGACATCCACGCCGTTGTCGGGCAAGATGATAGCTCCGGAGGCAGTGTTGTAGAACACCGGGTGCGTGATGGTCAGGCCGTCGACGTAGGGCAGCGCATAGCGCACCAGCAGGGTCAATGAGGTTTCGCCGGGGCGCAGCGGCAGCGGGTCGGCCCAGCCGCGCGCGGTGGCCACAAAGTCGTTAGCGGCCAGGAAGGAATCCATTGCCCCAAAGGAGCGCTGAAAGGTCAGGTTCTGCGCCCCTTCGGGCACGGCCACCTCGACGACGCCCTCCGCCGGGTTGCCCGTCGGCCCCACATAGACGGCCTGCGCGGCGTTGCTGAAGATGTAGAGTTGGCTGACCTGAATCAGGTCTTCGGCGAACTCCATGACCACGTGCAGCTGGGCGATGCTGATGGCGGTGGCGTCGGTCGTCTTGTCGAAGACGGTGACGGGCATATCTAGCGCCGTGCGGGTACGGCTCAGCTGGTCGGCGCCGCTGTTGAAGCTCAGACCGTCGTAGGCGGCGTTGACGATATAGACCCAGCCGGGCGGCGTGTCGGTCACGTCGAACTGGAACGCGCCATCGGTGCCGGTCGTCGTCGTCAGCGTGAGCGTCTCTTCTAGCTCGGCGGTGAAGGCTCGCAGTGTCACTGCGGTGTTGGCCAGCGCCTGGCCGGAGCTGCCGTTGGTCAGCACGCCGGTGATCGTCCCGGCGGCGATCGGCTCATTGAGCACGGCCGGATCGGCATAGACGTAGCTGAAGGTGCGCGCGAAATCGACGACCCGCTGCAAGTCGGTCGCCGGCAGGTCGTAGGCATGGGCAGGCACAACGCCGGGGGCCAGGTCGGCTACAACGGTGTCGTTGCTGCGGTTGAACCAGTAGGCGACGTCGGTTAGCGGGCCGGCAGCGGGGTCGGTGGTAGCCGCGTCGGGGCCGTCGCCCTGGCCGGCGTCGCCGTGGCAGGCGGCGCAGTTGGCGGCGTAGACTTCCTGGCCAGCGGCCACATTTTCCGGCGACGTGGCCAGGCTATAGACGGCGGCGACCAGGTTCCAACGGCCGGCATCGTCGATGGGGTTGCTGCTGGCCGGGCCGAAGGGAGGCATGCCCACGGCCGCCTCGCCGTTGGTGATCTGGTCGAACATGACGGAGGGCATGGCCTGCTGGATGTAGGCGGCGTCGAAGGGCATGGGCGGCTGGTTGCCGGCTTGCAGGATCAGCTCGCCGTCGCCCGCGCCGGTCTCGCCGTGGCAGTTGGCGCAGCGGCCGGCGAATAGCTCCAGGCCGGGGAAGCCGTCGGGCGTGGCCGCGGGCAGCACGGGGTCCTGGGCCTGCCCGGCCGCTGGCCAAAGCAGCAAAGCCAGCGCTGCCAGCAGGACGGGGGCGGCGATGAGTAGCCGGCGCGCAAGGGTCGGAGAAGGGCGAAGGGTCATGGGTCTATCCCTATCAGGCGCGAGCGGCCTGGGC
>DAOSMQ010000075.1:0-8304 GCA_035372725.1 Promineifilum sp. (SeqCode) | reverse complement strand
GACCACGCCGTGCGCCTTGTCACCGTGCCCGTGGGCTACGGCGACGGCTACTTCCGCGCCCTGTCCAACCGCGCCGAAGTCATCATCCGCGGGCGGCGCTACCCGGTCGTCGGCCGCGTCTGCATGGACCAGCTCATGGTCAATATCGAATGGGACTCGGCCTACAACGGTGACGAGGTCATCTTGCTGGGCGAGGACGCCGGCGGCGCGGCCGTGCGCGTCGAAGAACTGGCCGAGTGGGCCGGCACCGTGCCGTGGGAAATCCTGACCAACATCAATACGCGCGTGCCGCGCGTCTACCGGAACGCGGCGCCGCCCGCTTGACGGCTCCACCGGAATATGGGAAATTCAGCCCAACACATCACCTTCTGGGAGCCTACTGTTCATGGACGCGATCATTACCCTGCAAGACGAGATGCACTTCACTGCTTTGCCAACCAGCGGCCAGCTTGTCCACATGGACAGCAAGCCGTCGGAGACGGGACTGCGCCAGGGGGCCAGCCCAATGGAACTGCTGCTGAGCGCCCTGGGCGGCTGCACGGCGATGGATGTCATCTCCATCCTGCGTAAGAAGCGGCAGGCGGTGACCGGCTTCGAAGTGCGCGTCCACGGCGAGCGGACGACAGAACACCCCCAGGTCTTCACCGACATCACCATTGAGTACGTCGTCCGCGGCGTCAACATCGACCCGGCCGCCGTGGCCCGGAGCATCGAACTGTCCACCGAGACCTACTGCTCCGTTCATGCCATGCTGCATCAGGCCGCCAACATCCGCACAGCCTACACCATCGTTCAGGAATAGACGGTATGGACCTGCTAGAACTACTGCAACGCGACGGCGAGAAGATCGTCACCGAGGCCGGCGAGGCGCTGGCTCGCTCCAGCCTGGCCCACTATGCCGAGGCGGGGCAAGCCATCGGCCAGGAGCGACTCGGCCGGCTCTATGAGCTGACTGTCGAGAGCATCGCCGACCGCAACCTCGTGCCGGTGATGGACTACATGGCCGCCGTGGCCAACGACCGCTTCCACGCCGGCTACGCTATCCGTGAAGTACAAATCGCCATCAACGTGCTCGAAGAGTCCATCTGGAACGACATCGTCGCCAACGTGCCGCCGGATGAACTGGCGCGGGCGCTGGGCCTGGTGGCGACTGTGTTGGGCGCGGCCAAGGATGCGCTGGCCCGCGCCTACGTCTCATTGGCCAGCCGCAAGAAAGCGCCTTCGCTCGACTTGTCGGCTCTATTCGAAGGCTCCACCGGCGGCTAAGCCCACGTGTACCGCTTTGTACGCAACACGATGCACCCGGCGCGCTACCACGGCCGGTTGCGCGACCAACAGCCGCCGTACTTCGAGGGCTGGTACTTCCGCATCGTCGATGCCACTGAGGCGCACCGCTTCGCCATCATCCCCGGCATCATCTGGAGCGGCCGGCCCCACGCCTTCGTCCAGGTGCTCGACGCCGCCGGCGGCGCGTATTACCACGAGTACCCGGTCGATGCCTTCTGGACGCCCGACGACCGCTTCGAGGTTCACGCCGGCCCCAACCGTTTCAACCACAACGAGATGACGCTGCTCATCGACCGGCCGGAGCAGTCGGTCGCCGGGACGGTGCGCTTTGGCGGGCTGACGCCCTGGCCGGTCACCTGGGCCGCGCCGGGCATTATGGGCTGGTACGCCTGGGTACCCTTCATGGAGTGCTACCACGGCGTCGTCAGTCTCGATCATGCCATCTACGGCGCGCTGACGGTCAACGGCCAGGAGATCGACTTCACCGGTGGGCGTGGCTACATCGAAAAGGACTGGGGCCGCGCCTTCCCCGAAGCGTGGATCTGGTTCCAGACCAACCTTTTCCAGGAGCCGGGCACGTGCATCACCGCCTCCATCGCCATCATCCCCTGGCTGATGACCGCTTTCCCCGGCTTCATCATTGGCCTGTGGCACGATGGCCAGCTCTATCGCTTCGCCACCTACACCGGCGCGAAGACGGAGCGGCTGCACGTCACCGAGCATACCATTGAGTGGGTTGTAGCCAGCAAAAAGTACTGGCTGGAGATGTTCGTCACCCAGGGCGCTGGCAGCACCTTTGGTTTGCTGAAGGGGCCAGACCGGGCCGAGATGGGCGTGCGCGTGGTCGAGACGCTGTCGGCCACCGTCCACGTGCGCCTGACCGAGCGCATCGGCAGCCGGGTCGTCTATGAGGGCGACGGCCGCCACGCCGGCCTGGAAGTCCACGAGGTCGAGGCGCGGCTACTGAAGATGGTGCGATGACGCTCGTCTGGCAACTGCTCTGGGCCGCGCTGGCCTTCTGGCTGGGGGCGTTGCCGTTCGCCGTCTGGGTCGGCCGCCGCGCCGCCCGCCGCGACATCCGCGAAGTGGGCGACCACAACCCCGGCGCGACCAACGTGCTGCGGGCCAGCGGCTTCGGCCCGTTCCTGCTGGTCATGAGCCTGGACATCTCTAAGGCCGCCGCGCCGGTGGGGCTGGCCTATCACATCTTCGGCTGGCGTGGTTGGCCGATGGCGCTCATCGCTATCGCCCCGCCGCTGGGCCACGCCTTCTCGCCCTTCCTGCGCGGCCGGGGCGGCAAGGCCGTCGCGGCCGTCTTTGGCGTGTGGATTGGGCTGACGATCTGGGAGTTGCCCGTCGTGGCTCTGGCGGGCATTGCTTTCTGGTTCGCGCTGCTAACGGTGTCGGGCTGGGTGGTGGTGCTGTCACTGCTGGGAATGCTGGTCTATCTGCTCCTGTGGCGACCCGATCCACTGCTGATCGCCGTGGCCGTCGCCCAGCTGCCGCTGCTGGTCTATACCCATCGCGCCGACCTAACTCGCCGGCCTGGCTTCCGACCGGCGTCGCGCTTTCGCCCGCCCGCGGCTAGATCGGGATGATCGCCAGCGCGTACGCGCCAACCAACATGAGGAACAGCCCCAGCACTACGTAGCCCGCCGGCGAGGGAAAGCCGGGGCCGCGGGCGATATAGACCAGCCGCGGCGGCAGGAAGAGCACCAGCAGCAGGGCAAACACGAGTGGCAGCCACAGCGCCGCCTCACCCACCATATGGTGCGCCTGGGCGCTGGCCAGAAGGAGCATGACGTTGGTGGCCAGCAAGGCCAGCGTGGCTACGGTCGTCCACCGTCCGCCGGCCGGGTCAACGCTTGGCCTCACTGTGAAGCCCAGCACCAGGACATAGAGCGCCGAAAAGACCAGCCACGCGCCCGGACCGAAGACGAAGTACGCCGCCGAACCGCCTTCGCCCAGCGTGCGCGTATCCACCTCTAACCCAGATCGAAAGAAACCCAGCTGCCAGGCGATGGCCAGGCTCATGGCCACGGCAAAGACGGCCGCCAGCCCGACGCGCCAGCCGCGGGAGGCCCATTCGCCGCCGCCGGCCACCGGCCGCAGACGCCGCAGCCAGAACACGCCGAGGCAGAACAGCAGAAAGCCTCCGGCAAACAGCAGCGCATTGATGCCGCCAGGTTCGCCCAGCCTGTCGCTGAGGCCGGGGAACAGAAGGAACAGGGACGCCAGCCCGGCGGCATCAGCCACCAGCGCGGGCAGGACGGCCGGAAATAGCGCCGTTTGGGTCTTCATCCCCGGCATTATAGCAGAGTGTGGGGCCACTCGTGAAATCCGTCACGAACGGTGTATTACTGGTTGACAGTCGCCACTCAAGCCCTATAATTCAGCTTACCGTCGTGGGTTGTACTGCTGGGTCTGGCGACTTCGTTCTGTTCACCCACTGGCGACGTTGTCCGTCAGTGACTCGCGGCGTTGGGAAGCGGCCGTGGGCGCTTTTCAGGGTTGTAACGGTTGGGTAGTATGAGTCAGGAGCAAGCAAGGGACCCGCAGGCCGGCCCACAAGTAGATGATGGTTACTGGACGGCCTTATTTCGAATGGAAGAGTCGTTCGGCGCCGACGAGCCGGCGCCGGTCGGTGCCGCCGATGCTGTCGAGGCGGAGCCAGAAGCCGAAGCAGCCGCTGAGACTGCGCCGCCACACGAACTCATTTTCCCTGCCCCGCCGCCAGGCGACCCGTGGCAGATGGCTCAGGAGATGATGGCCGCGGATCGCACGCTCCATCTGCGCGTTGTCGGCTATAACAAGGGCGGTCTGCTCGTCTTCTGGAACGGCATTCAGGGTTTCGTGCCCGCCTCGCAGTTGATCGACTTTCCCCAGTTCCATGTGTCGCGCGAGCGGCTACAGGCGTTGGCGGCGTGGCAAGACCGCGAGCTGACCCTCAAGATCATCGAGGTCAACCGCGGCAACAGCCGGCTCATCTTCTCCGAGCGGGCGACGTTGGTGGCCGCCGAACAGCGCGAGGTACTGCTGTTGGGCGTCAGGCAGGGCGAGCGGCGGCGCGGCCTTGTCACGAACCTGACCGACTTCGGTGCTTTTGTCGATCTGGGCGGCCTGGAAGGCCTCATCCACATCTCCGAAATCTCCTGGAGCCGCGTGACGCACCCCAGCACCCTCCTGCGGCCGGGCCAGGAGGTTGAGGTATTAGTGCTTAGCGTTGACAAGGCCGCCGAGCGCGTCGCCCTGAGCATAAAGCGCCTGCACGTTGACCCCTGGCAAGACGTCGAGAGCCGCTATCGCCCTGACCAGTTGGTGACCGGCGTTGTCGGCAATGTGACTACCTACGGCGCGTTCGTCATCCTGGAGGAGGAGCTGGAAGGCCTGATCCACATCTCCGAGTTGGCCGAGGGGCGCTTCCTGCACCCGCGCGACGTGGTACGTTCGGGCGAGACGGTGACGGCGCGCGTCCTGAGCGTCGACGGCCGCCACAAGCGGCTGGCCCTGTCGTTGCGTGGCGTTGACCCCGCCGCGCCGCAGCCGTAGCCGGAGCCGCCTATGGCTCGCGCGGAACCCCCTGCCGACAAGCCGGCCAAGCCCCGCGCCGACGAGACCCCCCCGCCCGATCCTCGCTCGTGGGATGAGCGGCTGATCGATGGCCTGGCTGTTCGCCGCCGCGAGGTTGGCGGCGTCCTTCTTTTCCTGCTGGCGATTATCACTCTTCTGGCCCTGGCCGGCCTGACGCAGGCCGGTTGGCTGAACTGGTGGACGCGGCTGCTGCGACAGATCTTCGGCTGGGGCGCTTACGGGGTGGCTGTGTTCATGGCCGTGCTGGGCGTTTACGTCACTCTCGGCCATGAGCGCTTGCCCCGGCTGCCGGCCGCCGGGCGCGTCGCCGGGCTGGTCGTCCTGATCGTCACGCTTATGGCCGCCAGCCACCTCCTGGGCGGCTATAGCCTGGCCGACGCCTTTGCCGGCCGCGGCGGCGGGGTGATCGGCTGGGCGCTGTCCGAGCCGCTGTTCGACTTCCTCGGCGGCTTCCTCTCGGCTCTGGTCTATCTGGCCCTGCTTTTCTGGGCGGCGATGTTGCTGGCCGGGCGCACGGCCGACGATCTGCGCCACTGGCTGGAGCGAGCCGCGGCCGGGCTGGCCGACTGGGCCGACCGTGTAGACCCGGAGCGCATCGATGTCGTCGGCCACGCTGAGTTGGTCCAATGGGGCGGGGCGCAGGCCCAACCGGCGGCGACACCCCCGGCCGCGCCTGCTCGCGGGCCGGTGATCGTGGAGCCGGACGGCGAGGCCGGCCCGCACCGCCGCGACCCACGGCTGCCCGCGCTGGCCCTGCTGGAGCGTGGCGAGACCGCGTCCCAATCGCGCGATGAGGTCGAGTGGAAGAGCCACCGCATCGAGGAAACGTTGCAAGACTTCGGCCTGCCGGCGCGGGTGGTCGAAGTGCGGCGCGGCCCGGCGGTGACGCAGTTCGGCGTCGAGCCGGGCTACGTCGAGCGGCCGGGGCCAGACGGCGAGATGAAGCAGCAGAAAGTGCGCGTGGGCCAGATCGCCGCCCTGCAGCGCGATCTGACCCTGGCCCTGGCCGTCTCGCGCCTGCGCATCGAAGCGCCCGTCCCCGGCCGCAGCGTCGTCGGCATCGAGGTGCCCAACGGCGAAACCAGTCTCGTGCGCCTGCGCAACATCCTCGAAACGCGCGACTTCGCCCGGCTCAACTCCTCGCTGGGCGTGGCCCTCGGCCGCGACGTGGCCGGCGCGCCGGTGACAACCGACCTGGCCAAGCTGCCCCACCTGCTCATCGCCGGCACGACCGGCTCCGGCAAGTCGGTGTGCATCAACGCCTTTATCGCCTGTCTGGTCTTCAACAACACCCCGGAGCAACTGAAGCTGGTGATGATCGACCCCAAGAAGGTCGAGTTGGTGCGCTTCAACGGCCTGCCACATCTCATCGGCCGCGTCGAGGTGGATGCCGACCGGGCTGTGGGCGTCCTGCGCTGGCTGACGGCGGAGATGGACCGCCGCTATGAGTTATTCGAGACGACTAGCGCGCGCAACATTGGCGGCTACAACCGCAAGGCCGGCCGCGGCCAGCGGCTGCCCTACCTGGCTGTTTTCATCGACGAGCTGGCCGACCTGATGCACATGTACCCCGGCGACGTCGAGCGCAATCTCTGCCGCCTGGCGCAGATGGCGCGGGCCACGGGCATTCACCTCGTCGTGGCCACCCAGCGCCCTTCGACCGACGTCATCACCGGCCTCATCAAGGCCAACTTCCCCGCCCGGCTGTCGTTCGTTGTCGCCTCCGGCACAGACTCGCGCGTCATCCTCGACACTGTGGGCGCGGAGAACTTGCTCGGCCGCGGCGACATGCTCTATCAGGCCCCCGACGCCGGCGCGCCGGCGCGCGTCCAGGGCGTCCTGGTGACGGACACGGAGATCGAGCGGCTGGTGGAGCATTGGCGGACGACAATGCCCGACCATCAGCCGGAAGACCCGCCCTGGGAACCGCTCATCGCCCGCTACGCCCTGCTGGACGAGACCGACAGCCTGCTGGAGTCGGCCGTAGAACTGGCCAAGAAGCACGACCAGCTGTCAGTGTCGTTCTTGCAGCGCCGCCTGCGGCTCGGCTATCCCCGCGCGGCGCGGCTGATGGAGCACCTCTACGAGATGGGCCTGGTAGACGACCCGCAGACCGGCGGCAAGACCCGGCGCAGCTTCGTGGGCGAAGAGGACGACGACCCCATCGGCAAGTATCTCTCCGACCAGGACGACCAGAACAACCAGGACGAATAGGGGCGCGACGACCCGCGCCCCGGCCGTATTCCAATTGGGGGCTTTGCCAAAGTCACCCCCGGCGCACCGACCTGTCAGGTCAATGGTCGCCAGACGACCTTGGGAAAGCCCCGCATTCCAATTGAGGACAACGGCGCGCCGGGCTATAATCGGCCCTA
This sequence comes from Promineifilum sp. (SeqCode), assembly GCA_035372725.1. Classification (GTDB taxonomy): domain Bacteria; phylum Chloroflexota; class Anaerolineae; order Promineifilales; family Promineifilaceae; genus Promineifilum. The sequence continues at coordinate 1,054 of DAOSMQ010000075.1, read as the reverse complement.
TGGGTACATTCTTCCGCAATCAACGCAACTTTACCCGTTTCGCCTGGTTCACCCTGGCGTTCCTGGTGCTTGTCGTCCTGTGGGGCGCCTTCGTGCGCGCCACTGGCTCCGGCGCGGGCTGCGGCAGCCATTGGCCGCTGTGCAACGGCGTGATTATCCCCCGCGCCGCGCGCGTGGAGACGCTGATCGAGTTCGCCCACCGCATCAGCAGCGGCTTGTCGGGCCTGCTTGTCCTGGGTATGTGGCTGTGGGCCTTCCGTCTCTACCCCAGGGGCCACGTCGTTCGCAAAGGGGCGACGCTGGCGCTGGTGTTCATCATCACCGAGAGCCTGCTGGGCGCGGGCCTGGTGCTGTTCGAGTGGGTGGCCTACAATGCCTCGGTGGCGCGGGCCATCTCCATGGCTCTGCACCTGATCAACACCTACCTGCTGCTGGGCGCGGTGACGCTGACGGCGTGGTGGGCGACGCAGACGTTGGCCGGGCGCGACACCACTCTGCGCCTGCGTGGCCAGGGCAAGGTTGGCTGGCTGGTTGGCGGCGGGCTGTTACTGTTGCTCTTCCTGGGCGTCAGCGGCGCGGTGACGGCGCTGGGCGACACGCTCTTCCCGGCCGGCACCCTTAGCGAGGGCATCAGCCAGGACTTCCTGCCGACGGCCCACTTCCTGGTGCGTTTGCGCGTCTATCACCCGCTCGTCGCCATTGTCACGGGCATCTATCTGGCTCTAGCCAGCCGCGCCATTGCCGCCGAGCGGCCGGGCGAGGCGACGCGCCGGCTGGCCCGCGTGCTGCTCGTCGTCGTCGCGGTGCAGCTGGTGGCCGGCTTCGTCAACGTCCGCCTGCTGGTCCCGGTGTGGATGCAGATCATCCACCTGCTGCTAGCCGACGTGATGTGGATCGCCGCGCTCCTGTTGAGCGTGACGGTGCTGAGCCAGGAAGCGGCCGTCGCGCCGCAGTGGCTGCCGCAAGTAGGCGACTGAGCGGCGGTGCTCGGCCCGATGTGCCGCGCCGCCGCAATGAGGAGCGCATGACCGACTGGTACATCGGCACGATGGGC
>DAOSMQ010000074.1:0-8339 GCA_035372725.1 Promineifilum sp. (SeqCode) | reverse complement strand
CAGCGTGTCGTCGTTGGCCAGGAACCAGCCCCACGTGCCTGAATCACCGATGAGGACGACGCGGTACTCGTCGGCATCCTTTGGCCGGGCCAACGCATGGGCGGCGAACATGGCCGGGAGGTTGTTAAGCGTCAGGTTATAGTCGGCGGCGATGACTTCGCCATAGGGTAGGCGGGCGCGGCCAGGGAAGAGGCTGTTGTAAAGCGACAGCCGGCCGAGCGCTTCCAGCGGACGAACGGCGGCGAAGGCGGCATTGACCAGCGCGAAGAGCAGCAGCGCCTTTAGGACGACACGGCCCAGGGCGGGCCAGTCCAGTGCATCGCCGGGCGTGGTGGGGTTGTCGCCGATCATGTCCGAATGATGCCCCATCCGCGGCCAGGGCACAAGTGCGCCCAGGGCTTTGCCACAGTCGTCTAGCGGCCATTGCGCCGGGGGTGACTTTGGAAAAGCCCTGTCAGCGCGCCAGAGGACGACGAAAGGGGCCGGCCTCCAGCCGCCAGCCCCTCCAAAGGTGTACACAGGATACATGGCCTTTTCCCTGACAATTGCTAAACTGAGAGGGTAGCATGGGGATGCTGGCGGCCCGCGAGCGACCGCGCCAAGCGCCCGTGCCGGCCGCCGAAAGGCCGTCCGCGAGCGCTGTTCCCTGAGCTACTCGTTGAACATGAGGCTGTCAGCAAGGAGGCAGACCATGAAGAAGAGTATATTCCAACCGTCCATTGTGCCTGTCCTGGCGCCCGAAGGGGCCACGGACAACGACATCCCCTTTATCTATATGGCCTCGGGCGGCCAGCAGCCGCGCCGGCGCATTATTGGCCAGCGGCGGCGGCCCGGCAGCGACCGGCCCAGCAGTGGGCGCGCCGACGCGCCGCACCGCGACGACCGCCCGGCCTCGTCTGGCGGGGGCTATAGCCAGCCCACAGGTGGCGGTTACACCGGCGGCGGCTACTCCGGCGGCGGCTTGGGCGGCTTTCCCGGCGGCACGCGCGGCGCGGCCGGCGGCGGCGGTATCTTGCTCTTCCTGTGCGCGGCTATCGCCTACTTCCTCTTCGGTGGCGGCGGCGACGGCGGCGGTATCCTCGACACGGGGCAGGTGCAGCAGGACACGTCTGGACAAAGCTCGCAGGTCGAAGACCTGGGCAGCCTGGCCGATGAGGTTTCCAGCGGCACCACCGGCGGATTGCCGACTGTGGCCCCTCTTGGCGGGCAAACGTCGTCCACGACGTTCCAGGGCAGCGGCGGGCTGACCGCGGCGGCCAACAGTGGCGAAGTGACCGGCGCGGCGGCGGCCTCGCTGCCGGCCGCGGCCAATAGCACCGTTACCGACGGCCAGACGTGGACCATCCTTCTCTATCAGGACGCCGACGATAAAGTGCTGGAACAAGACATCTTCATTGACTTCAACGAGGCCGAACGTGTCGGCTCGACCGACCGGGTGAAACTTGTCGCCCAGATGGACCGCTACCAGGGCGGCTTCAGCGGCGACGGCAACTGGACTGACACGCGCCGCTATCTGCTGCAACAGGATGACAACCTCGACAGCATTGCCTCGCCTTACGAGTCCATCGGCGAGGTCGATATGTCCGACCCGCAGGAGCTGGTGAACTTCGTCACCTGGGGCATCCAGAACTTTCCAGCCGACAAGTACGTGCTGATCATGTCCGACCACGGCATGGGCTGGCCGGGCGGCTGGACGGACGCCGAGCCGCGCTCCGTGCGCCGGAGCACAACGCCGCTGGCACAGGCCATTGGCGATGCCATGTATCTGCAGGACATTGACGCGGCGTTGCAAACGATACGCGACCAGACCGGCCTAGACGCCTTCGAGCTGATCGGCATGGACGCCTGCCTGATGGGCCATATGGAAGTTTTCACCATGTTGGCTCCCCACGCCCGCTTTGCGGTCGCCTCGCAAGAGGTGGAGCCGGCTGTCGGCTGGGCCTACACGGCCTTCTTGAGCCAGCTGGCGCAGAACCCGGACGTAACTGGCCGTGAACTGGGCCAGTGGATCGTCGATACCTACATCGTTGGCGACCAACGCGTGCAAGACCCCCAGGCGCGGGCGGCATTCGTTGGCGGGCGCGGCGCCACGGCCGAGCAAGTAGCCGCGCAACTGGAACAGTCTGTCACCCTGGCGGCTGTCGATCTGAGCCAGATGCCGGCGGCCAACGATGGGCTGAACCGGTTCGCCCTCTACCTGCGGGGCATGGACCAGCGGCAGGTGGCCCAGGCGCGTTCCAACGCCCAGTCCTTCACCAGCATCTTCGGCCAGCAAGTGCCGGCGTCGTACATCGACCTGCCTCACTTCGCCGCGCTGCTGGTGCGGCAGACGGGCGACGCCCAGTTGCGCAGCGTCGTTGAGGACATGTTCGGCGCGTTCCAGAACGCCGTCATCGCCGAGAAGAGCGGCCGGCAGAAGCCCGGCGCCACCGGCCTGTCGATCTACTTCCCCAACTCGCAACTGTACGCCTCGGCCGCCGCCGGGCCGCAGTCGTACATTCCCATTACCGAGCGCTTTGCCAACGTTTCCTTGTGGGATGACTACCTGACTTATCACTACACCGGCCGCTCCTTCCAGGACAACGCCGGTTCGCTGGCCATTCCCGACCGTGGCGCGACGATCACCGCGCCGGGCGCGGGGGCCATCAGCCTGTCACCGCTCAGCGTGTCGGACACGACCGTCGCTCCGGGCGGGTCGATCCTGATGAGCGCCGACGTGGACGGCGACAACATCGGCTACATCTATCTCTTCGCCGGCTTTTATGACCGCGACGCGAACTCGGTCAACGTCATCGACACCGATTACATCGACAGTGGCGACACGCGCGAGATGGACGGCATCTTCTACCCCGATTGGGGCGAGGGCGCGTTTACGCTGGAGTTTGAGTGGGAGCCAATCGTCTTTGCCATCGATGATGGCCAGAACCAGGTTCTGGCCCTGCTCCAGCCGCAGACGTATGGCGCGGCCCCGGAAGACGCGGTCTATGCGGTTGATGGCCTGTATACGTTCTCGACCGGCGAGCAGCGCTTTGCGCGGGCGCTCTTCAGCAACGAGTCGCTGCAACAGGTCATCACCTACCAGACAACGGACAATGCCCTGCCCTCGCCCAACGATGTCAAGAATTCGCCCCGGGTGGTGACGCCGCAGGCAGGCGACCAGTTCACCGTGCTGGAGCTGTGGTACGACCTGGATGACACAGGCCAGTTGGTCGACGCCGCCTATGAACCCGGCGGGACGCTGACTTTTGGCCAGGGTCTATGGACCTATACCGTGCAAGACGCTCCGGCCGGCGATTACACCATCGGCTTCATCGTTGAAGACCTGGATGGCAACCGCACCGAGACCTACGCGGACGTGACAGTGCAGTAGCGGGCGTCGTGGCCTTGCCGGCCGCAACGTCTTTTTTGCCAAAGGCGGGTCATGTGACCCGCCTTTTTGGGCTGTGGCGCCCTGTGGCGGCGCTGTGGCGCGATTCTCCGAATCGCGTTCTTCGGGAGGGTTACGCCATGGCGCACCACGACAGAAGGACGCGATTCGGGAGAATCGCGCCACGGGCCTGGACGGCCCCATATTTGGGGAAAACCTGTTATACTCATCACTGAGCGCATATCTGGCGCAACTTGTGGCCGGAGGGCGCGTATAGGACTGTGGATGGTTCAAGGGTGATCCGAGTTAGAAGCGATCGCCCAGCGTGTCAAACAGTGTGTGGCGTGCCTGTGCAGCATCGTATGCGCCAGGGCAGGAACTATGGACGGTGTAGTGACAATTCCCCAATTATTCGTGATTGCCGGGCTGTTGCTGATCTTGGCCGAGCTACTGGTTGGCATCCAGGCTGGCTTCGACCTGGTTCTCATCGGCTCGATCCTGTTCGTGTCCGGCTTTGTCGGCATGTTCACCAACAGCGTGCCGCTGATGCTGGTATTGGCGACGGTGTTGAGTATTCTCTACATCGCCGTCGGCCGTCAGAAAATCCGCGAAAAGGTCGCCGTCGTGACCAAGAAGACCAACATCGACAAGCTGGTCGGAGCGACCGGCACGGTCGTCCGCAGCGTTACGCCGGACACCGCCGGACTGGTGCGCGTCAACGACGAAGACTGGCGCGCCTCGGCCGAGGAGATCCTCTACGAACGCGATACTATCGTGGTCGAGGGAATCGAGGGTGTGACCCTCATCGTTCGCAAGTTGAGCAAGTAATCGCAGGAGAAACATGGGTACTTTTGCCTTTGTCGTTTTGATGCTGGTCTTCATCATCGCCATCGCCGCGCTGGCGATCAGCGTGCGCGTCATCAAGCAATTTGAGAAGGGGCTGGTCATTCGCCTGGGGCGCTATAGCCACACGGCCGATGCCGGTGTCGTCTTCCTGGTGCCGTTCATCGACAGCCTGATCCGCGTCGACATGCGCGAGGCGCTGATCAACGTTTTGCCGCAGCAGGTCATCACCGCCGACAACGTGGTCGTGACTGTCGACGCGGTCATCTATTACAAGGTCGTCGACCCGGTGAAGGCTGAGTTCGAGATTCAGAACTTCAACTTCGCCGCCACGACGCTGGCGCAGACGAACCTGCGTAACCTGATCGGCGACAAGCAACTCGATGAGACGCTGACCGCCCGCGATGTGATCAATGCCTCGCTGCGCGAGGTGCTGGACGAGGCCACCAACCCGTGGGGCGTCAAGGTGACCAAAGTCGAGCTGCAAAAGATCGACCCGCCGGCCGACATCACCACGGCCATGAGCAAGCAGATGAAGGCCGAGCGCGAGAAGCGCGCCGTCATCCTGGAAGCCGAGGGCGTGCGGCAGGCCGACATCCTGCGGGCGCAGGGCGAGGCCCAGGCGCGACTGCTGCGGGCCGAGGCGGAGGCCAAGTCGATCGAGGTGGTGGCCCTGGCGGCCGAGCGCAACTTCACCGACCGCGCCCGCGAATTGAGGAAGCTGGAAGTGGCCCAGGCCGTGCTGTCGGGCAACCAGACCAAGTTCATCATCCCGGCCGGGTCGGACATCATCAATGTCCTGGGCCTGGACAGCGACGGGCACAACAACATTGTGCCGGTGCGGCGTAAGTCGGAGTAGCCGCTGGTCGCCGGCAAGTCAAGGGCAAGGCCCGGTCATACGCTGACCGGGCCTTTTTGTTGGGCAGCCGTCGCCGGGGCGGGGCGTGGTGCTCAGTTGGGCCGCAGGATGTAGGTGGTCATCAGCCCCTTGCCCTTGATGTCAATCGGCCCACGCGACGCGAAGTGGTAGCGGCCATTCAGCCTGGCGACGACGGCCGGCGTCACCTGGATGAGGTTCTCCAGCCCATACGATTCCATGCGGCTGGCGGTGTTCACCGTGTCCCCCCAGAGGTCGTAGATGAGGCGGCGGCGGCCGATGACCCCGGCGACAATGGGGCCAGTGTGGATGCCGATGCGCAGGCCGATTGGCTCACCGTTGGGGCCGCGGTGGTGGCCAATGATGTCGAGCATGTCCACGGCGAAGGCGACGACGGCCGCGACGTGGTCGGGAAGCGGCTGCGTCAGGCCGCCGACAACCATGTAGGCGTCGCCGATAGTCTTGATCTTTTCCAACCCGTGGCGGTCGGCCAGCTCGTCGAAGTCGGAGAAAATGGCATTAAGAAGGCGAACGACATTGGCGGGCGCGGCGTGGGAACTCATCTTCGTGAAGCCAACGATGTCGGCAAAGAGAACTGTGACCTCGTCGTGGCTGTCGGCGATGGTGGCCGGGCTTTGCTTGAGCTGGTTGGCAATCGGCTCCGGCAGGACGTTGCGCAGCAGCCTGTCGGCTTGCTGGCGGGCGCGTTCGACCTGGCCAAAGAGAAAGAGGCTGATGAACAGCACCATCATGCCCGGCACGAGGGCGCTGATAGCGCTGAGGGCCAGGCGCAGGTTCTGGGGCAGGGCGGGCGTGTGGGCCGCGGCCCACGGGTCGAGGAACACCGAGCCGAGGGCCATGACGACGTAGAGGCCGGCGTGGAACAGCGCCGGACGCACGCCAATTAGCAGCAGACTGCCGGCGGGGCCGACCAGCGCCCAGAGCATGGGCAGTAGCCCCGACCGGAAGCCGCCCGACGCCAGACCAACTATCCAGGGATGAATGGTGACGTAGGTGGTGGTGATGAGCACACACCACGTGTAGGCGCGCGGCCGGAGCAGCAGGTAGCCCAGCGTCGCCCCGGAAACGGCGACGGTGAGGATGTAGAGCCAGGCCAGCAGCGGCGCGCCGCCAGCCCAATAGAGCACGGCGAAGACGGCGGCGGTGTTCACGCCGGCCAGCCCGGCAAAGAAGGCCACTACTCTGCGGCGGCGCAGCGTCTCATCGTCGCCGGGGAGGGCCAGACGGCGTTCTACAGCCGCGGCAAGGCGGGCCAGCGGGGCCACGACGTATTGGGTGAGCATGGTCAGGTGGACAGATTATAGCCTGTGTGGCCTAAGCGTCTAAGCCGCGGCATAATTCCCCCGTCCCCTTTGGCCAAGAGAAGGGGATCGAGGAAGCGTTGATGAAAAAGTGGTTTATAGCCTGCCTGCTGGTAGCTACGCTGACGCTGCTGATAGCCTGCGGCGGCAGCAACGCCGGCGACAGCGACGCCGACCCGGCCGCTCGCGCCGTAGAAGCCTATCTGACGGCCAAAGTGAGCGGCGACGCTGACGCCATCCGCGCCGGGCTGTGCTCGGAGATGGAGAGCGTTCTGGAGCGCGAACTGCACACCTTCGAGACGGTCAGCGGCGCGCACCTGGAGGACATGGCCTGCGCCAGCGACGGCGCGGACGTCGTGCGCTGCACGGGCCAGATCGTCGCCCTCTATGGCACCGAGGAAACGACCTTCCCCCTGGGCGCGTATCGCGTCGTGGAGGAGGATGGAGTCTACCGCTGGTGTGGCGAGGCCGAGTGAGAAAGAACTGCCGGTGTTCAGTTAGACCTCTGAGATCTAACTGCTGATGGCTCTGCTCTCATGCGCGCACGCGAAAACATCCTTGCCATTCTCCTGTGCCTGCTGATCATCCTGCTCCTGATCGTGGCCACGGACAGCGCCCCGCCATGGATCTATCAGGGTTTCTAGGGCGACTGGCCAGGCGAGCGCTGTTGGCGGTCTTGCCGGCGGCCGTCGCCCTGCTGGCTGGTTGCGGCAGGGTTGCGGAGCCGCTGCGGGGGGCCGTCGCGCCGCGGCCGACAGCCGCCGTGGCCGCCCTGCTGCCCTTCGCGCCCACGGCTTCGGTTGTGCCGCCTACGCCCGCGCCAACGCTGCCCTCGCCCACGCCGACCCCAACGCCGACGGCCACGGGCACACCCGCGCCAACCGCCACAGCCACTTCGCTCGCGCCGCCGACCGCTACGCCCGACCCGGCGCGACAGATCAACGGCGTGCCCTTCGAGGCCATTGCCGTGCTGCCGCCAGAAACAGCCGCCCACGTGGCCGAGATCATCGCCCGCGGCCGGGAACTGGGCCGCAACCCGCGCGCCTTCTCCAAGCTGGGCGATAGCGCCGTGCTGACCGAAAGCAACCTGACCCGTTTCGACAACGGCGGCTACACTCTCGGCCTCTACGCCTTCCTGCAACCGACCATCGACGCCTTCACCGGCTCGTGGGGGCGCTATGGGGCCGGAGCGCGGGTAGCATTGACAACCGTCGGCGCGCTCGACCCGATGTGGGCGCGGCCGGAATACTGCGCCGCGGGCGAAGACCCATTGCAGTGTGAAATCCGGCTCAACAACCCCGCGGTCATGCTCATCCGCCTGGGCACCAACGACGGCCGGGCGGCCAGCTACGAGGCCAACATGCGCGTCATCATCGACGCTTGTCTGGAGCAGGGCGTTGTGCCTGTTCTGGGAACCAAGGCCGACCGCTTTGAGGGCGATGACAGCATCAACGCGGCCACGCGCCGGCTGGCCGAGGAGCTGCGCCTGCCGCTGTGGGATTTCGACCGCGTGGCCGACACCCTACCCAACCGCGGCCTGAACGACGACCACGCCCACCTGACCACGACCGCGCGCAACGACTACACCGACCCGGAGACGTTGACCCGCGGCTACCCGGTCAGCGACCTGACGGCGCTGGTGATGCTCGACGCGCTGCGGGCGCTGGGGTTGGGAGGAGAGTGAGAGGCATGAGCGGGGGGCGCGCCGCGTGACGCTCAACCTGGTGGCCATCGGCGTGCTGATCGTTGCGGCGGCGCTGTATGCCGCGCTCGTGCCGGGGCGCTGGCGCGGCTGGGCAGTGTTGTTGGGCAGTATCGTGGCCCTGTTCTGGCTGCAAGCGCCGCTGGCCCCGCGCTTCGCCGACTTTCTACTGCCCAGCGCGACGGTGGCCCTGGCCGTGGCCGGCTGGTGGCTGTCGCGGCCGGGGCA
>DAOSMQ010000073.1:4527-8358 GCA_035372725.1 Promineifilum sp. (SeqCode) | reverse complement strand
CAGCCCGGCCAGGTCGTCGAAGCGGGCGACGAGGGCCAGGTCGAACGAGCGGCCGGAGCGCAGCACGTCCGTGCCCACTTCAATGGCACGCAGGCTGGGGATATTGCCGGCCAGCGTGTCCAGGTGCGCCCGGACGGCGGCGATGGCCTCCGGGCTTCGGTCTCTGAGCTTGATGAGGACGACGTGGGTGAGCATAGGAGCGAGGATAGCGTGGTTTTGGGAAGAAGCCAGTGGGTCAGTAGGGCCGTGGAGCCGTGGTCGGCGGTTGTCCGTCGGCCGCCGTCTGTCGGCCGTCGGCCGTCCGCCACCATTCCCACCGCTCCTCGCCCAGCCCGGTCACGAATGGCGACGGCATGGCCTGATCGAAGGTGACGTAGAGCCGGCGCATGGCCCGCGTGCAGCCGACGTAGAGCAGCCGCCGCTGCTCCTCCAGAAAGGCAGCCACCTCGTCGGGGCCGGTCGCCGGCGTCTCGCGTGGCAGCCGCCCAGCCTCGACGTGGGCGACGACCACGATGGGAAACTCCAGCCCCTTGGCCGCGTGCAGCGTTGTCACCTTGACCCCCGGCGCGTCCGGGTCGAACGTCTGGCTATTCATAAACTGCGCCGGCAGGCGGTGGTCGCGCAGGGCGCCGGCCACCAGTTCGCCGACGTCGTGCGAGGGCACGAGAACAGCCGCGGCATTGGCCGGCAGCCGCAGCTCGCGCGCCGCGCCGACGATACGCTCGAAGATCCAGCGCCACATGGCTGTCGTGTTCGGCGCGGCGTAGACGACCGGCCGCGGCCCGCTGTGGATGTACTCCTGCCGGACGGCTTCTTCGTCGGCGTCGGGGCCAGACAGGATTTCGGCTGCGGCGACGGCGATCTGGCGCGTGCTCCGATAGTTCCGCGTCAGCATCCGCGTGCGCCCGACCACTTGCAGCGCCGCATGTATCCGGTTCCAGCGGAAGCCGCGATGATAGAGCGACTGGTTGGCGTCGGCGGTCAGAAAGACGCCGCCCGGTTCGCGACACAGCTCCACCGCCAGAGCCAGCGCCGCCGGCCGCAGGTCTTGCGCCTCGTCGACGATCACGTAGTCCCAGCGGCGGGTAAACGCGCCGCTGCGTACGCGGTCGATGGCCAGCTGCGTCAGCTGGCCCCAGGCGCACAGGCCGCGGTCGCGCAGGTAATCGCGGTAGACTTCATAGAGCTGCCAGACGGCCGCCCGTCGTTCGCGGCCGAAAGGGATGCCCCGCCCGGCCCGGTCCGCGGCCAGATAGGCGGCCTCGTCGCGGCAATCCTGGCCCTCAATGGCCCACTCGAACTCTTCCAACAGATAGTCATCGCGCAGGTCGGCTGTCAGCGCGCCCACGCGCGCCCGCTCCGCCTCGCCGAACAGCGCCCGGCCGAAGGCCGACCGGGCCACGCGCAGCGCCTCTTGCTGGTCGGCCGGCGTGGCAACGGTTACCGTGCCGCCCGTGTTGGCGATCCAGGCGGCCGTCTTGTGCAGCGTGCTGACGCGGATCTCTTTGGGCAACTTGCCGTCGTGGGCCAGAGGGACCAGACCGGTCAGCAGTTGGCGCAGGAGCGACTCGCTGGCGTGGGTCAGCGAGTTGGTATAGGTGGTAAAGAGGACAGTGGGCAGCCGGCCAGTCGTCTGCTGGTGATGTTCAACGACAGCGCGGACGCGATAGAGAGCCACGGTCGACTTGCCCGAGCCGGGGCCGCCCTTGACCAGCGTCGGCCCGCGCAGCGCCCAATGCTGCAATGGCTTCTGGCTCTCGTCGAGCCGCAGCAGGAAACCGGCCAGTGTGCCCTCGGCATAGCGGACCAGGTCTTCGGGATCGAAGAGAGCCAGGTCGGGCTGCGCGGCCAGCTGCGCGGCGGCCGGGGGAAACAGGCCGTTCATGACGCGCTCAACGACGTCGGTGGGCACGCCCCGGTCGGTGGCCCCCAGCAATTCCTCCTCGGTGCGACAGGCCATCAGCGCGGCGTGGTGTTCGGCGGGCACACGCCAGCGGGCGAGCAGTTCGGGAGAAAGGGGGCGGGGCAGAAGCACGCCGCCAAACCATTCGGGATGCTCCTCCCACTCCTGTAACTGGGCCAGTTCCGGGTCGAAGGTCGCCGCCGCGCCGGGCACATCCCAACCGGAATAGTTGAAGCGGCGGTAGATGTTGCCGCGTGGCCCAATGGCCAGCAGGTTGAGCACCTGTGCCCGCGCGGCCACGGCATAGATTAGGCGGAAATCGCCCAGCCGGTAGCGGTAGACGTTTTCGTAACCGCGCAGCTTCTTGATCGTGTCGCCGCGCAGCGTCAGCGGGTCGCGTTCCAACTCGCGCAGCGCCGCGGTGACGTGGTTGCGCAGATCGCGCGGTAGATCCATGAAATCGGACAGGTAGGCGGGTTTGTGGGTGATAAGCCAGGTCATAGCAGGGCAGAATCATCTAGATTGGCCGCGCGGATGCCGCGGAGCGAACGATAGGGCCGGCGAGATCAAGCCGACCGCTAGCGTCTAATATACTGTTGCATACTTACGAAACAAATGACGCCATCAGGGTTTCCCCAAAGTCACCCCCGGCGCGCCGACCTGACCGATGGGCGGCCACGCATGGTACTGTCACCGCAGAACGACTGGCCGTCCACCGGTCAGGTCAATGGTCGCTCGACGACTCTGGCAAAGCCTCGTAACGCCATAAGCCGGCGGCCGGTCCCGGCCGACAGACGCCAGGCTATTGCCCACTGGCTATATCTAATGTGATGCCAACCCATTGCTAACAGCATTCTTACACGTGCGCGTTAGGGTAGATAGCGGTGGGTAACATAATTCTGGCGGTGTAGCCTGCATCCCTCCCCATCCTCGACGCCCACCTGTGTTCTGTCAATAACTGTTGAAGGTTAAACACTAACTGGAGGTATTCAGGAATGGCAAATATTAACCGTTGGACTCCCGGTCGGCTCAGCCCGTGGGATCGTGACCTGTTCGATGAGATGGACCGCGTCTTTTCCGAGCCGTTTTTCGGCCGGCGCTGGGACAACGAGCGCACGAGCAACTGGGGCCTGCCGCTGGACGTATCCGAGCGCGAAGACAAGTATATTGTCCGCGCCTCCATCCCCGGTATCAACCCCGATAACATTGACCTGTCCATCAGTGACAACATGCTGACCATCCGCGGCAACATGAGCCAGTCGAGTGACGACGAGAGCGAGAACTACGTTCTGCGCGAGCGTCGCATGGGCAACTTCACCCGCAGCGTCACCTTTCCGACGGCCATCGACGCGAACGCGGCCGAGGCCAGTTGCGAGCATGGTGTGCTGACCATCCAATTGCCCAAGGCCGCCACGGCCCGCCCGCGCCGCATCAGCATTGGCGGCGGCGCGCCCGGCCGGCAGACCATCGAGGCTCAATCCGGCATGGGCCAGACCCAGACCACCACGGGCACAACGGGCACGGCCGCGCGTATGAACCAGACGAGTAATGGTGACCAGACCCAGAGCGGCCGTGCTGCTGGCAGCGAGGGCTGGCCGGAGGGCCAGGCCCGCCCTGGCCGCCCGTCTACCGAGACCAACCGCCAGAGCCAGCACTGGACTGAAGGCCAGGGCACGACCGCCGGCGAACCGAAAAGCGAGGGCTGGGTCGAGGGCCAGGGCACGACGGCCAATGAACCCAAGAGCGAAGGCTGGACGGAAGGCATGGACAACACGCAGTCGTAAGCGCCAGCCGCCAGCCATTGCTGACAGCGACGCAGAGGCAGCCGCGGGGCTGCCTCTTTTTGTTGCCCCAGCCCTCGCGTGGCGCGATTCTCGCGTGGCGCGATTCTCCGAATCGCGATCCTCGCGTGGCGCGATTCTCCGAAT
>DAOSMQ010000073.1:0-4427 GCA_035372725.1 Promineifilum sp. (SeqCode) | reverse complement strand
GCGTGGCGCGATTCTCCGAATCGCGATCCTCGCGTGGCGCGATTCTCCGAATCGCAATCCTCGCATGGCGCGATTCTCCGAATCGCGATCCTCACGTGGCGCGATTCTCCGAATCGCGATCCTCGCGTGGCGCGTTCTGCCACAGCACCAGCCATAAGACGCGATTCAGGAGAATCGCGCCACGCAGAACGGGCCAGTCTTACTCAATTCTGACTCGTCTGAGGCATAATACAGGTTGCGGCGCGGGAGCATTGCTCTCCGGCACAGATGCGCCGCCTGTGGTATCGCAATGGCAATGGATTATAAGGATTATTACAAGACGCTTGGCGTCAAGAAAAACGCTGGCGCTGATGAGATCAAGAAGGCCTACCGCAAGCTGGCGCGGAAATATCACCCTGACGTCAATCCGGGCGACAAGAGCGCCGAAGAACGCTTCAAAGACATCAACGAGGCCTACGAGGTGCTTTCCGACGAGGACAAGCGCGGCAAGTACGACCGCTTTGGCGCGGAGTGGCAGCAGTTCTCACGCGCCGGCGGCCGGCCGGAGGACTTTAACTGGAACCAGTGGGGCGGCGCGCCGGGTGGCGCGCCCGGGGCCGGAGGGCAGTATCGCTCTGTCTCGCCGGAGGAATTTGAGCAGATGTTCGGCCGTGGGGCTGGCGGCGGCGGCTTCTCCGACTTCTTCGAAGCGCTCTTTGGCATGGGCGGCCGCGGCGGGGCAACGCGGACGGGCTTTGGCGGCAGCTATAGCGGCAGCAACGCCGACTTCGGCGATCTCTTCGGCGACGCCGGCGGCCGGGCCGCAGCCCCGTCGCCTGACCAGGAACATCCCATCCAGATCACCCTGGAGGAAGCCTTCCAGGGCACGACGCGCACCCTGCAATGGGAGGGCGGCCGGCGGCTGGAGGCGCGCATCCCGCGAGGTGTGCGCACCGGCTCGCGTGTGCGCCTGAGCGGCCAGGCCGGCACGGGCGACGGCCGCGCCGGCGACCTTTACCTCAAGGTCGAGGTGCTGCCCCACTCCGTCTATGAACGCGACGGTGACAACCTGCGCCTGACCCTGCCCGTGGACTTGTTCACTGTCCTGTTGGGTGGCAAGGTCAGCGTGCCCGCGCTCGACAAGTCGGTCAACCTCAACATTCCCGCCGGCACGCGCAACGGCAAAGTCTTCCGCCTGGCCAGGCTGGGCATGCCCAAGCTGCGCCAACCGGACGAGCGCGGTGATCTGTACGTCACGGTGGCCGTGGAACTGCCGCGCCACCTGTCGGACGAAGAGAAGCGGCTGGTGGGCGAGTGGCAGGCCGTGCGGCAGAACGCCGCGAGCGACGAGCGGTGACGTTGGCGTTACTCGCTGCGTCGGAAGGGACAGACCCGCGTGTCGGCCCTCTACGTCTCCTGGCGTTCCTGCCGGCTTCGCGTCCTGGCGGTAAGGTCAGTCGCGCCCATTCAGCGCCTGCCCCATGACCGCCGCGAACTCCTCCGGCGTGCAGGCGAAGGCCGGCGCGCCCAGGTCGGCCAGCTGTTGCGCCAGAGCGACGTCGTAGCGCGGCGCGCCGCCGTCGCTTAGCGCCAGCAGGACGATGACGGCCACGCCGTCGGCCAGCAGCTCGCCCACCTGGCGCACAACCCCCTCCTTACTGCCCCCCTCAAATAGGTCGCTGATGAGCACAACAACGGTGTCGCGCGGCCGGCTGATGGCCCCGCGGGCATAGGTCAGGGCACGGTCGATGTTTGTGCCGCCGCCCAGCCGTAGACCGAAGAGCATCGCCACCGGGTCGGCCAACTGGTCGCTGACGTCGGCCACAGCCGTGTCGAACAGCACCAGCCGCGCCGCCAGCGACGGCAGCGAGGCCAGCACGGCCGCGGCCACGCCGGCATAGACCACCGACGTGGCCATCGAAGCGCTGGCGTCCACCAGCAGGATGACATCGCGCAGGGCTGGCTGGCGGCGGCCGTAGCCAACCAACCGCTCCGGCACAATGGTGCCCTGGGCGGGCTGGTAGTGGCGCAAATTGGCCTGAACGGTGCGCGTCCAGTTGATCTCCTGGAGCTTGCGCGGCCGGTGGCGGCGAGTGGCGCGATTGAGGCTGCCCGTAGCCGCCTGCCGCAAGGGGTATTCCAGCCGCCGCGTCAGCTCGGCCACGACACGGGCGACAACCTGCCGCGCCGTGTCCAGCGTTCGCTCTGGCATCACCTTGCGCAGGGCTAGCAGCTGCGCCGCCAGCGCCGCGTCCGGCTCCACCTCGGCCAGTAGCTCCGGATGCTCCACCAGTTGGCGCGTCGATAGCCGCTGCCGGGCATCGCGCTGCATGATCTCCACGACCGGCTCCGGGAAGTAGTCGCGTACGTCACCCAGCCAGCGGGCCACATCGGGCATCGACTTGCTCAGGTCGCCGCCGCGCGCTTCGCCATAGAGCGCGTCGAGGGCGTCGTCGAGAGCCTGATCGTGCGGCGAAAGGGACGGCGGGGTCACGGCGGGGCGGCCCGGCTGCCCCTGCCCCTCGCCGCCCCCTTCCTCCTCTTGGCCCGCGCCCAGCACCAGCCGCCAGCGCCGTTGCCGCTCCTCGCCCGTCATCGCTCCTCCACGGCCACCGGCAGCCGCACGCCCAGCAGCCGGCCGACCACTGGCAACATTGTCGCCGCCCGCGCCGGGTCGAAGTTGGCCGCGCGCCCCTCGGCGGCGGGCGCGGCTGGGCCGCCGCGCCGCTCCAGTTGGCGGCGCAGTTGCGCGCGCACACTTTCCGGGTATTCCGCAAACGTCCGCCGCAGCAGCGGCAGCGCCTCCACGAAGCGGTCGCCCGGCAGCCCGGCCAGCCAGGCGTCGATCTCGTCCGACAGGGAACGGTCGTGCACCAACAGCAGTCCGCTGTCGCGCAGCAGCCCGTCCAGCCAACCGGCGGCGTAGCGCGTCTCGTCGGGCGAGCTGCCGGAAAGCGCCCGCGCCAGTCGTGGGCCGATGGCTGACGGCGGCTGGGCGGCAGCCTCGTGCAGCAGCCGCGTGGCCCGCCCGGCAACGATGGCGTGGATAGCGCGCCGGTCGGCCAGGGCCAGCAGCGTTTCCGCCCAGCGCTCGGCCGCCCGCGGCTCGCCCACCAGACGCACGGCCGGGGCGGCCTCGGCCAGCTGCGCGGCCAGGTCGCGCGCGGCTTCGTCGTCGATGGCTACCGTCGCGCGCGGCAGCGACAGGCAGGCCCGTGTCAGGAGATGGTCAAAGACGCGCCGCAGCAGGGGCAGGTGCTCGGCCGTATGTCGCAGCCCGCCATAGCGCAACACCTGGGCCAGCGGCGGCAACGCCGCCAACATGTGGACGACGTCCGCACTACCGGCCGACAGCTCCTCGATGCGTGTCAACACGGCGGGGATGGCCTCCGGCAGATCGGCCAGCACGGCCCGGTCGATGAGGGCGATGAGCGCTGGCAGGGCGTCGGTTCTGGCGGCCAGGTCGCCGGTGTGGGCCGCGGCGGCGTCGCGGACGGTGTTGCCCCACATGGCCGCCGCGATGACCCGCAGCGACAACTCCGGCCGCCACTGCAATTGCCATCGCTCGGCAAACGTGCCCACCTGTCCCTTGGTCGTGGCCGTCTCGCCCCAGGGGATGTCCAGCAGGGCCAGGCGGTGGAGCAGGCGGCTGCGCTCCAGGTCTATCTCCTGGCGCAGATCGAGGCTCAGCGCGACAGGCTCTGGCTCCGGCGGCAGCTTCAGCCGCGTCTGTTGGGCGCGCAGGTCGCGCTGTAAGGGCACAGCGGGCACGTCCGGCGGGACGATGCCCATGCGCTCGCCAACCACCAGCCGCTGGCGGATGAGGGCCATCGGCTCGGCGTCGCCGCCGCAGAGGACGCTCTGAGCCGCCTCGCCCAGTTCCTCCAGGGCCGGGAAGGGCCGCTCGCGCAGCGCCGCCAGCGCCTCGGCCAGCCGCACGGCCTCGATGAGGTGGCCGGGCGAGGTGTCGAAGCCCTCGCCGCGCAGCAGCCGGGCGGCGTTGGCCAGCCAGACAGCGGCGACGTTGCGCTGGAACGCGCCGCCGGCCTCGCCCATCGCCCAGAGATGGTCATACCAGCCCGGCGAGGCCACGCCCGCGCCATAGCCACCGGCCTGTGTCAGCCGGCTGTAAGTCCACGGCACCCACGTGGCGGCCACTTCGATGGCCGGCAGGTCACGCAGTAGGGCAGCGTCGGCGTCGGGCGGCGTGTCGAGGGCGGCGGTCAGCGCCGGGGCGTGCCACGTGCCACAGACGGCGGCGATGCGGTCGCGGCCGGCGGCCGCGGCGGCGCGGATGCTCTGACGCATGGCCGCCTCGCGCTGCTCGGCCAGGCGGGTGGCCGCGGCCGCCTGCTCCGGCGGCAAGGGAGCGACGTGGGTGGCCGTGCCGGCGGCTTCGGCCGCCCGCCGCAGGGCCGTGGCCATCTCCAGCACGGCAACGAAGAGTT
>DAOSMQ010000072.1:0-8368 GCA_035372725.1 Promineifilum sp. (SeqCode) | reverse complement strand
ATGTTTGGCGGCTACATTGGCGCGGGCACAAAGACTGTCCTGCCGTCCACTGGCCACGCCAAGATTTCCATGCGTCTTGTGCCCGACCAAGACCCGGCCGAGATCGCCGCGCTGTTTGAGAAGTTTGTCCGCGAGACGCTGCCGGCCACTGTCCGCGCCGAGGTGAAGGTCGCCGGCCTCTCCCAACCGGTGCTGATGGCTCGCGACACGCCGGAGATGCGCGCCGCGGCCGCAGCTTACGAGGCGACCTATGGCCAGCCGGCCGTCTTCATGCGCGAGGGCGGCTCGATTCCAGTGGTCAGCGATCTGCAGAATGTGCTGGGGTTGCCGACGGTGTTGATGGGCTTTGGCCTGCCCGGCGACCGCATCCACTCGCCCAATGAGCGCTTCTACCTGCCCAACTTCTACGCAGGTATCGAGACCAGCATTCGCTACCTGGCGCTACTGGCCGAGGCATCGGCCGCGCCGGCGTAGAGCACCAGCGTCGTCCGTTGCTCGCCCGCTTCGGTGATCACCCAGATAGCGTGCTCGCGCACGGTGTAGGCCGAGCAGATGGGGTCGAGACCGGTCAGAGTATTGATCTTGTTGATGATGCCTATAGGCAGGAACTGTGCGCCAGGGTCGTGCAGCATCTCATCGCTGACGTCCAATTCGTAGAACTCGCCGTTCTCGCCGAAGTCGCCGCTGGCGTGACGCTCGATGAGCGTGCCGATCTCGTCAGGGGTCAGCCGCAAGGAGGCGCTGGTGGTGACGACGACCTGACCACAATCAATGAGACGGCCAGAGGCGGCGTAGGGATGGGCCTGGTTGGGCACGCCGGCTGTCTCCGACAGGCGGAAGAAGCCCACTTCGTCGTGATAACCCAGATCGGCATAGGGGATGAAGCGGCCGTCCTCAAGTTCGACGCCGATCTCGTCGCCCTGGATGCGCGGCCTGGGCAGTTCGGCGCGTGAGCACTGACGGCGGTAGTATTGGCGGCGGACCTGGTCGGCCACAATGCGGATGATATGGGGTTTTTCTGCCATCGTGCGCGTTCTCCCGCTACGGTCGGGATACTTGCCCATATTATAGGCGAAATCACAGGCGAAAGGAGAGATTTACCCGCGCTTTTCACAGATCGCGGCGCGAGAAACTCCACAGGGCAAACAACAGCAGGCCGACAAGGTAGATAACGGCGTAGACCACCATCAGCGTGCTCGGCTCCGTGATGGTCGCGAAAGGCCCTAACTCGAAAGGGGTGGTCGGGCTGTTGGTCTGGAAGTAGGCGACGGCCTTCTTCCAGAGCGCGTCGGCCGGCATGATCAGGCTGCTGACGATGCCGACGTTGACGGCGGCCTGGTTGCGCAGCAGCGCGCCCACCTGCTCCACCAGACCGCCCAGGAAGGCGATGCCGAAAAGCATGAATGTCAACACACCATTGGCGATTGTCGAAAGGCGCGTACCGCCCGCGATACTCATGGTCAGGATAAGCAACGCGGCCAGAGCCATCATCAGCACGCCACGGCCGATGTTGTCCATCATGAAGCCGGAGCGCAGATAGACAATGAGCATCAGCCCGCCGACAAGAAAGACCAGGTAGAGCAGCACCAGCGCCGCATAACCCAGCCATTTACCCACCACCACTTGCCAGCGCGGAAT
This sequence comes from Promineifilum sp. (SeqCode), assembly GCA_035372725.1. Lineage (GTDB taxonomy): Bacteria > Chloroflexota > Anaerolineae > Promineifilales > Promineifilaceae > Promineifilum. The sequence continues at coordinate 6,730 of DAOSMQ010000072.1, read as the reverse complement.
GGGCTTGGTCACGATGGCATCGATGGTGTGCGACTCGATCTCGCCGGAGATGGTCGTTACGGAGACCAGGACGGCGACGACATTGACCAACAGGTTGACCGCGTACAAACCGGCCGTCAGGAGAAAGACAGAGACGAAAGCGAGTTGGTCGGTGGCGGCCGCGTGGCGCTCAATGTCAAGCCGGATGAAGTGAAAGGCCAGGCCAAAGACCAGCAGAAAGGCGACGCCCATAAACAGCGCCACCCACAACAGGCGTCGCCGTTGGGCCTCGCGGATAGTCAGCCGGGCAATGACGAGAATCGCCATGGTTACTCGTCCATCTCCTCGCCGACCACCTGCAGGAAGCGCTCCTCCAGCGACAGGTGGGCCGGCGTCAATTCATAGAGGCTGTAGCCGCTTTGCACCACCCAGTTGGCCAGCGCGGGCAGCTGGGCCTCGTCGCCCAGCGTCAGGTGAATGCGGCCGTCGTCCGGCTGCTGGACGACGTTCTGGCCAAAGCGCGCCAGCCCCGCGAGCAACTCCGGCGTCGGCTGGCCAACGCGCACCACCACCTGCATGGCTTCCTGCTCGAACTCCTTGAGCGAGGATGTCTGCAAGATGCGGCCGCTGCGAATGAAGGCGACGCGGTCGCACGTCTTTTCCACTTCGCTCAGGAAGTGGGAGTTCAGGAACACGGCCATGCCCCGCTCGCGCAGATCGGTGATGATGTCGCGCACCACGCGGCGGCCGATGGGGTCCAGGCCAGAGGTGGGTTCGTCCAGAAAAACGAGCGCGGGATCGTTCAGCAGCGCCTGGGCCAGGCCGATGCGTTGCAGCATCCCCTTAGAAAACGCGCCGAGCTTCGTCGCCGCGCGATCCTCCAACCCAACCAGCGCGAGCAGGCGCGGGACAGCCACGCCCCGCGCCGCGCGATCCATGCCGTAAAGCTCCCCGTGCAGGTTGAGGAATTCATCGGCGCGCAGCCATTCGTGAAAGCGGAAGTGTTCCGGCAGATAACCGATCCTGGTCCGCGCGGCCAGGTCACCCAGCGGGCGGTTGAGCAAGGTCGCCTCGCCGGCCGTGGGCTTGGTCAAGCTGAGGAGCATCTTGATCGAGGTGGTCTTGCCCGCGCCGTTGGGGCCGAGGAAGCCGAACACTTCGCCGGGGCGCACGTCCAACGTCAGGTCGGCGACGGCCACTTTGGCGCCATACTCTTTGCGCAGGCCGCGCGTGTCGATGACAAGATCGGTCATTTTGATAGGATGAAGCCGCAGATCGGGCAGTTTGGACGGCGATCCGGAGCAAGGCGAACTCGCTCCGGATCACGCGCCTGAACGGCTCAATCTGGGGACGGAATAGATGAATCTTTGAGGGATGTACCTTACCGCACCGAGTTCGCCTGCGCCAACAATTCGTCAACGCTCAACTGGCCGGCCCGCATCATGTAGACCATGCCATCCTGCTGCCAGACGACAGCTTTCTCCGCCTTGGAATCGAACGGCTCCAGGAGTACGCCGCCAACGCCGTTGACGGTCACTTCGCGGTAGGTACCCAGTTCCTGCGGGACGGGCAAGAGCAGGGTACTCGTCCAGTCGATGCTTTGGGCGATGCGGTGGGCCTCAGACGGCTCCGTGCCCAGCACTTGGAGCAGCGCCTCGCCCAGCACAGTCGGGTCAACATCAGTGGGATAGTTCACGTCCGGGCTGGGCGACTGGAGCAGGAGGACGCCATTGTCGTAGAGCTGCCCCACGCTATCGTAGACGGTCACGTCCACCCGCGCCCCGTCGAGGCTGTCGGGCAGCAGCAGCGGGTCAGCCCCGGCCGCCTCGACAATGGCGCGCGCGCCAGCCAGGTCAACCGTGAGGTAGCCCGCGCCGCCCGTCATCACGTAAGTCCGAATCAGCGCCCCACGGTTGGGGAGGGTCTTGGGCATGAAACCGGCAACGGCCGCCGCTACTTTGGGCGAATCGACCGTCTCCGGCTCGCCCAACTCCTGGGTGACGACAAACTCACCCGGCGCAAGCCCTTCCTCGCCCAGTTGCTCCAGCAGCGCCAGCTGTTGCGGCGAGACGGAGATGGGCGCGAACTGCTGCACGCGGAACAGGCCCAGGAAGTCACTGGCGGCAGCGCGCACGGACGGAAAGGCCATCAGCACGGCCAGGGCCACAACCAGGGTCAGGCCAACACTCACAACACGACGGGTTGACATAATTGTTTGTCTCCTTATACTTGCCAGGCCGGCGGCGCGAGGCCGCGCGGCGTTATGGTGACGAAAACGGGCCAGCGCGTCAGCCGGCGCGGCCGACTCTGAAGGGTCGGGGGCCAGCACAGCCAGGCGCTCTAGCGTCTCGCGGATTTCATGCTCCTGCTCATTCATCTCGACCTCCGCCATTGGCGGTCATTCGCCGCCCCGCTCGCGCTCGTAGGCGGCGCGAAAGGCACGGCCGGCGCGGGCCAGCAACGCCCCCACAGAGCCGGGCGCGACGCCGACGATGGCGGCGCACTCGGCATAGCTAAACTCCATCTGGCGCAGAATCAGCAGCTGCGCCTCGCGCTCCGTCAGCCGCGACAGCGCCGCGCGGACGGCGCGCCGCTCTTCGCGCCGGGCCAGCACGGTGTCGACGTCGCCGCCGGCCGGCGACGGCACAAGCACCATGTTGCGCTGGGCGCGGCGGCGGCGGCTGCGCAGCGCGTTGTAGCCCAGGTTAGTGGCCACGCGGTAAAGCCAGGCAGTGACGTTGTCATCTGGCCGCTGGCGGCGGGCGTGGTCGTGCAACCGCAGGAAGACCTCCTGGGCCACGTCTTCAGCCTCGCCGCGCTCGCCCACCAACCGGAACAGGATGCCGTAGACGCGATCATAGTGGCGCTGGAACAGCGCCTCGAACGCGGCGGCGTCGCCTCGGGCGGTGCGCGCCAGCAGGCTGGTGTCGCTGGTGGTGTCGGTCATGGGGCCGCGGGCCGCGCCGCTCAGCATGGCCAATGGCGGCTCCTTTGCTTCGTGATCATCCATCTTCTAAACACCGCCGCGCGCCCGTTTGTGACAGGCAGCGGCCGGATTGGGCTGCTTTGCGTGGAGGACGCCCGGCGGCCCCCAGATGCAGTATAGCCTCTTTTTGGCGCCCTTTGCCCCCTTGGAGATCTTCACGTGAGCGCTTCTTCCGACTTTGCAGCGACCCTACCAGGGCTTCAGTAGTCGGTCTTCGCGCCGCGCATCTCGACGCACACGTAGCACAGCCTGTAGCACAGCCTGTTAGGCTGTGGCTGTGCCCAGCGATGACAGCCTGACAGGCTGTACTACTACCTGAAAAGCCGTGATGACCCCACGTTCCCGCTTGAAGATGCGCCGCGATCGCGCTATGCTATAGAGAGACGATCCCCGGGCAGCCCCGGCCGGCCCGGGCGGATCGGGCGCATGGCCCCCACGGGCCACCATCCTTACGAACCTTCGCCAGCCCACAAGCAGCCACGTCCCCCAAAGGAGTCGCCATGGCAACCCTGCAACAACTTCATGACCTCGGCCAGTCCACCTGGCTGAACTATCTGCGCGGCAGCTTCATCCACTCCGGCGAACTGTCGGAGCGGCTGAAGCAGGGCATCCAGGGCGTCACCGCTAACGCCCAGGTCTATGAGCGCGCCATTCGCGGCAGCAGCGACTACGACACCGGCATCCGGCGCGAGATGGCCGCGGGCAAACCGGCCCGCCACGTCCACGAGGCGCTGATGGTCGATGACATCCAGCGCGCCGCCGATGCGCTGCACCCCATCTTCGAAACCAGCCACCGCCTCGATGGCTTCGTCAGCTATGAGATGGATCCATCGACGCTCCAAAGCGTGCCCGCGGCCGTGGCCGAAGTGCGCCACCTGTCGCACCACATCGACCGCTATAACGTCATGGTCGAAATCCCGGCCACGCCTATCGGCATCGCCGCCGTGCGCGACCTGGTGGCCGACGGCGTGTCGATCAACGTCACGCACCTGTTCTCGCTGGCCGACTATGAGGCCGTCGCCGCGGGCTACCTGGCCGGGCTGGAGCAGTACATCACCAGCCACAGCGTCTGGCGGACAGCGCCAACGGCCGTGGCCTCCTTCTCGCTGGCCCCCATCGACGCCGTCGTTGATGCCCAACTGGAGGCGCTCGGCCGGCCCGACCTGTCCAGCAAGACGGCCGTCGCCCTGGCCAGGCGGCTCTATGCTCGCTACCAGCAACTCTTCAGCGGCCCGGCCTGGGAGCGGCTGGCGGCGCGGCGCGGCCAACCGCTGCGGCCCAAGTGGACGCGCACCACGCCGCGCGACTTCCGCCACGCGCCGCTGTATTATGTCGAGCAACTCATCGGCCCCGGCACGGTGATGACCTTTTCGCCGGCGACGCTCAACGTCTTCCTGCGCGAGGGCATCGCCGCGGTGGCGCTGGACAAGGGGCTGGACGCGGCCGAGACGCACCTGGCCACCATCGCCGCCCTGGGCATCGACCTGGAGGCCGTGGCCGAGGAACTGAAGGCCGAGCACCTGGCCGCCTCCGAGCGCCGCTTCCAGACCCTGGTCGAGGCCGTGGCCGCCAAGCGCAACGCTCTGGACATGGGCCGGCCGACGATGGCGCTGCAACTGGGCGAGGCGCAGGCCGCCGTCGACGAGGGCCTGCACGACCTCTGCCGCCATCACATCATCCGCCGCATCTGGGCCGCCGACCACACCGTCTGGAACCCACAGCCAAAGGAGATCACCAACCGCCTGGGCTGGCTCGATATCGCCGACAACATGGCCGACAAGACGGCGCGGTTGGAGGCGTTCACGCAGAGCCTGGTGGCCGGCGGCTTCCGTTCGGCGCTGCTGCTGGGCATGGGCGGCTCGAGCCTGGCCCCGGAGCTGTTCGCCAGGACGCTCGGCCGGGCGGCGCGGCCGGCGGGCGCGCCCTATCCCTACCTCGATCTCGTCGTCCTGGACACAACCGACGCCGACGCGGTGCGGGCCGCCGAGGCCCGCGTCGACCTGGCCCACACGCTGGTCATCGTCGCCACCAAGTCGGGCGGCACGGTCGAGACGCTGTCGGCCTTCAAGTACTTCTACAACCGGCTGCTGGCCGTCGTCGGGCCGGAGCGGGTCGGGGGCCACTTCATCGGCATCACTGACCCCGGCAGCAAGATCGCCGACATGGCCGCGCAATATGGCTTCCGCGACCTCTTCCTCAATGACGCCAACATCGGCGGGCGCTACTCGGCGCTGTCATACTTCGGCCTTGTCCCCGCGGCGCTGGTCGGCGTCGACGTGCCCACCCTGCTGGAGCGCGCCGCCATCGCCGCGGCAAACGCCACGCTGAGCCACTGCGACGCCATCGGCGATAACCAGGCCGCCGTCCTGGGGGCCACGCTGGGCAAGCTGGCCCTGGCCGGCCGCGACAAGGTGACGTTCATCACCCCGCCGGCGCTGGCGAGCTTCGGCGATTGGGTCGAGCAGCTCATCGCCGAGAGCACCGGCAAGGAGGGCCAGGGCATCCTGCCCGTCGTCGGCGAGCCGCGCGCGCCCATCGAGAGCTACGGCCCCGACCGGCTGTTCGTCCACCTGCGCCTGGAGGGCGACGCCTCTACCGACGCTTTCGCCGCCGATCTGGCCGCGGCCGGCCACCCGGTCGTGACGCTGCGGCTGGGCGACCTCTACGACATCGGCGGCCAGTTCTTCCTGTGGGAAATGGCCACGGCCATCGCCGGCTATTTCCTGGGCATCAACCCGTTCGACCAGCCCAACGTTGAGGCAGCCAAGGTAAAGGCGCGCGAGATCGTGGCCGCGTTCGCCACGACGGGCAGCCTGCCGGCCGGCGACTTCGTCGCCCCGGAGCCGGGCGCGCTGGCCGGCTTCCTGGAGAGCGCGCGGCCGGGCGACTATGTCGCCATCCAGGCTTACATCCAGCCCAGCCCGGCGGCCGACGAGGCCCTGCGCGCCCTGCGCCAGGCCATCCACCTGCGCACCGGGTTGGCGACGACGGCCGGCTATGGGCCGCGCTTCCTGCACTCCACCGGCCAACTGCACAAGGGCGACGCCGGCCACGGGCTATTCATCCAGATCGTGTCCGAGGCGGTGGAAGACGTGGGCATCCCCGACGAGGCAGGGCAGGCGGCCGCGGCCATGAGCTTCAACGTCCTGAAGAAGGCGCAGGCCCTGGGCGACGCCCGCGCGTTGCGCGACGGCCAACGCCGGGTGATCAGCTTCGCCGTGGGAACGGAGGCGGTGGCGGCGATTGAACGATTGGCGGCGTTGTAGCGTTGGCGGCTAACCCGCCATTGCGGCGAGAGCAGGTGGGGGCGGGCCGGGCGGCCGTCAGCGGTTGCGGTCGGGGAAGGACGGGGCGGAGTCGCCGCATTCCACGACGCGACGGGGGTGTGGATGGATGAGATACCGTTGTTGCCGTGGCGGGTGATTGAGAAGGTGGCATTACCCCCCGGGTTTCTCGGAAGAAACCTGGGGGGTAATGTATTGTTCCGAGTGGAAGTAGTTAGTCCTGACTATAGATCCAGGTCGTACCGGCCTTCATGCGCTGGAGAGTTAACGAAGATGACGGAGTACTGGGCTGTCGGCCATTTGTTGGTGGCAGAATGCTGAATGACCAAGGAGCCGATTCATCACTCCACGCATAATCGTTCCTGACCGTTACTGACCATTCGTAGTTGTCTCCAGGTTGGAGGCCCCACCAGGCCATTGAGTAAAGGTTCAATCGCGTTCCTTCATACTCTACCCACCCATATCCACGACCGGTGTCAGT
>DAOSMQ010000071.1:0-8548 GCA_035372725.1 Promineifilum sp. (SeqCode) | reverse complement strand
CGTTGTGCCCGATCAGCTATTCGACTTCACCAAGGGCGCGCGCGAGCGGTCGTTCTTTGGCAATGGCCTGGTCGCCCACGTGACCGTGGCTCAGCCATTTTGCCCCCATCTGAGCGCGGCGCTGGCCGAGGCAACGGAAGCGGCTGGCGGCCGGCTCCATCGCGGCGGCAACATCATTACCGTCGAAGGGCCGCGCTTCAGCACCCGTGGCGAGTCGGAGATTTTCCGCCAGTGGGGCATGAGCGCCATCGGTATGACTACCAGCCCGGAGGCGTTCCTGGCCGCCGAGGCCGAAATTAGCTACGCCTGCATGGTTCACATCACTGACTACGACGTCTGGCACCACAGCGAGGCCCCGGTTACGGTCGAGATGGTCGTGCGCGTGCTGCGGGCCAATACGCAGCTGGCCCAGGCGGCCATCAGCGCCCTCGTGGCCGGCTATGACGACTGGGCGGGCGAGTTCCCGGCCCATAGCGCCCTGAAGGACGCCATCATTACCCCGGCCGAGCATATCTCCCCCGACGTGCGCGCCAACCTGCAACCGCTCATCGGCAAGTATTTGCCCGGATGACGAGTTTCCGCTCCGGCCCGGTCGCCTGGCGACAATGGGCAGGCCAGCGCCTGGAAGAGCGCGACCGCCCGCGCGACCGGCGCGAAGGACTGTTGCTGGCGTTGGCGGCGTTGTTCGTCGTGGCCAATGCCGCCACGCTGGCCCTGACGATGCAGGACTGGTCGTGGCCGCGGCTGGTGTGGCCGGCGGTGTGGCTGTTGGTCAGTGTCGCCGCCCACATGACCTTGCGCCACCTGAAGCCCCACCGCGATCCCTTCCTGCTGCCGGTTTATGCCCTGCTGGCCGGCTGGGGCCTGCTGTTGCAAGACCGCCTGGCGCCCAACTTCCTGGGCCGGCAGACGCTTTGGTACGTGGTGGCCACGGCGGCGCTGCTTCTCGTCGCCATCGTCCCGCGCTCGCTCCAGCCGCTGACGCGCTACCGCTACGTGCTGCTGGTGGGTGGGCTACTGTTGGTGGCCGTCACACTTGTCTTTGGCGTCAATCCCAGCGGCGGCGGCGCGGCGCTGTGGCTCTCGATCCCCGTGCCGTTTTTGGACGTAGTCTACTTCCAGCCGTCGGAATTGCTAAAGCTACTGCTGGTCATCTTTCTGGCCAGCTACTTCACCGAGCAGGAGCCGCTCTACCGCTACAACCGGCAGCGCGCGGCGGGCAACGGGGCGCGCCCCAACCCGGCCCGCCGCCTGCTCCACCAACTCCCCTTCTTGGGGCCGCTGGTGCTCATGTGGGGCTTTTGCCTGCTGCTACTGGTCTGGCAGCAAGACCTGGGGGCGGCGGGACTGTTTTTCATCGTCTTTGTCGCCTTGCTTTATCTGGCTACGGGCGAACGGCTTTACGTCGTGAGTGGCATTGTTTTGCTGATGGCCGCGGCCGTCTTCGCCTTCTTCGCCTTCAACGCGGTCGCGCCGCGCGTTCTGACCTGGCTTAATCCCTGGCCCAATGTCAGCGACCGCGCCTATCAGGTCGTCCAGTCGCTCTACGCCCAGGCCGCCGGGGGCATTTTCGGCCGCGGCGCAGGGCAAGGCTTTCCCGACTACATCCCCGTCGTCCATTCCGACTTTGCCCTGGCAGCTATTGCCGAGGAGTGGGGCCTGGTCGGCAGCCTGACTGTCGTCTTCGCCATCGCTCTGGTCACCTTTCGCGGCCTGCGCGCGGCGCTGCTGAGCTTGCAGGGCTTCCGGCCGCGCACCTTCCACGCCTACCTGGCCGCGGGGCTGGTCGTCCTGTTCGCCATCCAGGCGATGCTCATCATCGGCGGCGTCATCAAGCTGCTGCCGCTGACGGGCATCACCCTACCGTTCATCAGCTACGGCGGCAGTTCGCTCCTGATCAGTAGCATCATGATCGGCCTGCTGCTCTACCTGTCCGCGGCCAACGATGGGGCAACGCCGACGCGCGCCTACGACCCGCGTCTCGCCCGGCGTATCGAGCGGCTGGGGCTGGCCTTGCTGCTCGGCTTTGGCGTTGTCGCCCTGACGCTGGCCTACTGGGCCGCCGTGCGCAGCGAAGTCCTGGCCGCCCGCCCGGACAACCCGCGGCTGGTGGAGGCCGAGCGGCGCGTCCAACGCGGCCGGATCGTCGACCGGAACGGCGTTGTGTTGGCCGAGTCAGTTGGCGAGACGGGCGCGCTGACGCGCGTCTACCCGCTGTCTGAGAGCGGCCCGGCCGTGGGCTACTACAGCGTGCGCTTCGGTGCGGCGGGCATCGAGCGCGCCTACGACGCGGCCCTGCGCGGCCACAGTGGCGCGCTCTGGGACGAGGTCTGGCAGGCGGTGCTGCACGTCTCCCACCAGGGTCGCGACGTTCGGCTGACGTTGGACGCGGAGTGGCAACGGACGGCTGCGGCCGAGCTGGCCGGGCATGTCGGCGGCCTGGTTCTGTTGGAGCTAGAGCCGGACGCAGAAACGCCCACAGCGGCCATCCGCGCGCTCGTCAGCGAGCCGGATTATGATCCCAACGCCCTGGCGGAGCAGTTCGAGACGTTGGCCGCCGACGTGCGCGGGCCGTTGTTCGACCGGGCCAGCCAGGGCCTGTACCAGCCCGGCCTTGTCGTCCAGCCCTTTCTGACCGCGGCGGCGGTCGATGCCGCGCGCATCCAACTGGGCGATATTGTCGCCGACCCCTTTGCGCCAGTCACCCTGGACGGCCGGGTGCAGCGCTGCGTCCAACGCCAGGAAGAGACCGGCCCAACGGCGCGCTACACCTGGGCCGACATGGCTGCCCTGCGCTGCCCTGCGCCGCTGCAAGCGCTGGGACGCGACATGGGCGCGGCGGCGCTGGCCGAGGTCTTCGACGTCTTTGGCCTGACGACGGCGCCGGCACTGCCGATTGCCACGAGTGGCAGCCCGGCGGACATCGACGATCCGGCCCTGGCGGCCATCGGGCAGGCGGGGCTCACGGTGACACCCCTGCAAGCGGCGCTGGCCACGACCACCCTGGCCGCCGGCGGCCGGCGGCCCGTGCTGCGACTGGTGGAGGCCGTCACCGACGCGAGCGGCCAATGGGTCGGTCAGCCGTCGGCTCTTGTCGCGACAACGGCTGTCAGGGCGGCCACGGCCGCCGCGGTGCGCCAGACCTGGCCCCGCAGCGGCGACGCCGGCGAGCTTGCGGCGAGTTCACGAGGGTTCGCTGTGTCGCCTCTCTCTGGCCCGGATGGCCACCACAACAGTTGGTACTTGGGCTTTGCCCCGGCCGACGCGCCGCGCTTCGTTATTGCCCTGGTGCTAGAGAATGAAGACGACATCGCCGCGGCCGAAGCAATTGGCCGCGCGGTCCTGGCGGCGACGGAATGATCCCCGCCGGGGGCGTCGCACGTTCTTAGGGCATTCAAAAACGTGCCAGGCACTTCGGAAAGTGCCAGGCACGGCGGCGGGCGGCGCGTTAGCGCAAGTAGATCGGATTACTGTAGATCCAGCCTCGCTCCTGTCCCTCATATAGAATGTGGCCCTCCACGCGGTAGGCCCCCGGTTCTGACGGCGCGTAGGCCAGGTTGGTGTCGCGCTCGGCCTCGGCCACAACACTGCCGTGGCGAATGATGCGGATGCGGCAGCGCGCCGGCGTCTTCACCTGCAAGGTCGCTCCAGCCGCGCCGAGCGGCATCTCCTCGCCGATAATGCCCCTGCGGGTGCCTTTGACCGTGTAGCGAAAGCCAGCCGTGGACGCGGGCATGTCGTAGCCCACCCAGCTCTGGCCGCGGCCGATGGCCCGCAATAACAGCGCCCGGTCGTGGTCGAAGTCGCCGTTGAGCGGTTCCGGCGTCAGTACGTGAGTATTGACCGCCCGGAAAAGGAACTCGTAGGGGTAGACCTCGCGGTGGATGGGGCCGAGGTGCATTGGCGTGCCGTGGGCGTCGCTATTGCCCACGGCGGTGATGCGCATGCCCTTAGCCAGAAAGCTGTCCCACAGCGCCAGCGTCTCCGGGTCGGCCCCGGTCATGTAGCGCTCTGGGTGCAGCGTCATCCACAGGGCCAGCAGCGACTCAGTCGCCTTGTTGCGCCAGCGCAGCCCTTCCAGCCGGGCAGCGACAGTGTTCTTGAAGACCGACATGTAGTTCCAAATCTCCAGGCCACTGAAGCCCTCGATGTCCCAGTCGTGCCAGCCGAGGTCAGGCGAGTCGATGATACGCAGGTCTTTTTCGTGCGGATGGGCCAGGAAGCCGTAGCCGCCGGCGCTGAGCGTCTCGTCGATCAGCGCTTGCGGATCAGCGGCCAAGGGGGCTAATTCCCTGCCCGCCCCATAGGCCAGGAAGTGGCTGGCCTGCGGCTGGCGGCGCACGTTGTGGACTTCCTCGCCAGTCATGAGCAAGACGCGCCCTTTGTCGTTGTGGTAATAACCCTCGACGCCGGTCACGTAGACGTTGTGGTCGGTGATGATGATGAAGTCCAACCCGGCGGCGATGGCATCGTGGGCGATCTCGGCGTGTAGCTTTTCGCCGTCAGAGTAACGCGTGTGGATGTGCAGATTACCGCTGTAGCTGTACCAGTCGTCAGGCATGGCAGGCGCTCGCTGTGGATGGGCAGACACCCAAATGCTAACGTGTTTGCCGCGGCTGCACAAGTCAAGACCGTCAGAGATCAGGGTTTTTCAGTTCAAGTCTCAAGTCAATCCCCATCTTCGTTCTCCCTCCGGTGACGCTCTGATTTTGCCTCCCGGCCCAACTCAGTCGATAATGATGCCGAATGATACGTTCTCGGCCGATTCGCTGCCTCTGCATCTCTCTGGGACTGCTCGCGCTGAGCCTCACTCTGGTCGCCTGCGACCCCGGCGGACGGCTGGCGCAACTGACGCCGCAGCCGCCTGTGGCGTCGCCCGTTGTCCTCGGTGTCACAGCCGAAGCGCCCGACGGCGCATCCGCGCCGCCGGACAGCGTGGCCACAACTGCCGTCCTGCCCCCCCCCGCGGGGCCTACGGCCACCTACGATCCCGCCCGCCCCGCCTGGACGGTGCTCTACTACGGTGGCGCCGACAACGACCGTGCCGCCTTCGTCTGGGACGACCTCAACGAGATGGAAGCCGGCGCGCCATCAGACCAGGTGCAGGTCGTGGCCCAGGTCGATTGGCCGGAGGGCGGCCCGGCGGGCACAGCCGAGTCCGCCCGCTACCACATTCGCGCCGACGCCGACCCGCAGGCGCTGGCCTCCGAAGTGGTCGCCACTCTGGGCGAGACAAACCAGGGCGACCCGCAGACGTTGGCCGACTTCCTGACGTGGGCGGTCAGCGCCTACCCGGCCAATCGCACCCTGCTGGTACTGGGCGACTACGGCGGCGGCTGGCGGGGCTGCTGCCTGGACACGACCGCCGGCGCGCCCGATCAGACAGACCACCTCAGTCTGACCGACATCGACCAGGCCCTGGCCTACGCGCAGGCACAGACCGGCACGCGCTTCGAGGTCGTCGCCTTCGCTGCCGGGCTGATGAGCCAACTAGACGTGCTACAGACCATCCAGCCCTACGCTGCCTACGCCGTGGCCTCGCCCGACCTGGTGGCCGGCGCGTCGTGGGACTTTCAGGCGGTTGTGGCCCAACTCAACAGCGAGCCGCTCGTCGACGGGCGGCAACTGGCCGGCGACATGGTTACGGCTTACGTCAACACGCAGCGCCAGCTGGAGGGGGATGAATTCGCCAGCATGGCCGCGGTCGATCTGGCGCATATCCCGGCCCTCAGCGCCGCGGTCGAGGCGCTGGCCGGCGCGCTGTCGGCCGAGCCGCGGCTCTACGGCGAGCTGGCCGGCTTTGCGCGCCGCGGCGCGCAGGTCTACGGCCGCGCCGCCCTGGCCGACGCCGACAGCATCGCCGCCGTCGATCTGTCCCACGCCGCAGCCCTCATCGCCGAGGTCAGCCCGCCCGGCGACGTGCAGACGGCGGCCACGGCCGTCAGCGCCGCCCTGACGGAAGCGCTGGTCGCCTTTGACCACGGCCAGGGGCTGGCGATGGGGCGTGGCGTCGCCCTCTACTGGCCGGGCAGTGTGGCCGCGGTCGATCCTCTCTACGGCGGCATCAGTCGCCTGCCCACCTGGGCCGGCTATCTCAACGCCTTCGTCGGGGCGACGGCCGGCAGCACGACGCGGCTGACCGTCGAGCCGGACCCGCGAACGCCAGCCCCGCCCGTGGCCCATATTGCCCAACCGGCCTTCCTGCGCGCCGAGATCGTCGCCCAACGGGTGGGCCAGGTCGCGCTGGTGGCGGGCCAGGAGGCAGCCGACGGCCGCTATGTGCTGCGCCAGGAGGAAGTTGTCGCGCCGACCGCGCAGACCTTGCCCGGCGGCACAAACACGTCTCTCTGGAGCGACGGCTGGCACGAATCACTTGTCGTCTGGGACGCGACTGGCAGCTATCTGTCCGACAGCGCCGGCGCGGGCGACTATACGCCGCTGCGAGCCGTGGCCCCCTCGCCGTTGGGGCCGCAGACCGCCGCGCGGGGCTTCTTCCGCCGCGCCGGGAGCGATCGCGCCGCCGAGGCTGCGGTCGTCTTTGCCCCCGGCGCGCCGGCGTCATCGCGCCTGTGGCTGACCTTCCCCGCCGACGCCGGCGCGCGGTTGATCGGCGAGGCGCGGCCGCAAGCAGGCGACACCTTCCAGCCCTCGCTTCTGGTCCTGGCCGCCGACGGCACGCTGAGCACCGAGCCTGGCGCGATGCTGGTCTACGACGACGCGCCAGCGCTCTACCGCAGCGCCCGGCCGCTGCCCGCCGGGCGCTACGCCGTTGGCCTGCGTGTGACCGCGCTCGACAGCAGCGCCACGCTGGCCACGCAGCCAGTGACGGTCGATCCGACCGGCGCGCCGGAGGGCTTCCGCGCCTACGTGGATGTGACCAACAGCATGCAATTCCTCTATCCGGCCGGCTGGCTGCCGCCGGCGACGCAGGAGGGCATCACCTTCACGCGCGACGTCAGCGGCACGGCCCAACTCCAGGTGCGCACCTACCCCAACTGGGCCGGCGACCTGGCCACGCTGCAAAATGACGTTCTGGGCACCTTCGGCCAGGTCAGCGTCCTGTTGCAAGAGCCGGTGACGGTCGGCCCCGCGCCGGGCGTCGAGGGGGTACGCACGGCTTATGGCTACGACAGCGCCGAGCAGGGGCCGCGCACGGGCGCGTTTGTCACCTTCGTGCAGGAGGGCACGGGCACTGTCATCGACCTGGATGGCCCGCGCGAGGCCGAGGCGACGACTGTGGCTACGTTGGGCACGATCGCCGCGACGTGGCAGCGCCTGCCACCGCGGCTGGGCTTTGGCGGCGAACCCTGGTCAACGCTCAACGTGGGCGAGTTTCGCCTGCACTACCCCGCCGGCTTCGCCTATGAGCCATACAACAACTGGCATCGCTTCGCCGCCGACGCGCAGACGTTCGTTGCCGTGCGCATCCAGCCGGCAGCCCGAACAGCGGCCGAGGCGATGAGCAGCCTGCTGGCCACCGCCTCCGAGGGCGTTGCCGGCTTTGCCGCCGACGAGCCGGAGCGCTTCTTTTACGCCGGCCACATCTGGGAGCGCAACGACTTCATCTATACGGCCGCCGACGGCCGGCCGGTGCGCGGCCTGTTGCTCAGCCGGCAAGACGGGGAGACGGAAGTGGCCGTTTGGGCTGAGGCTCCTGACCCGACAACCGACCTCTTTGAAACCACCTTCCTGCCCACCGCCGCCAGTATCGAGCGCATCGTCGCCCCGCCGTCCGGCTGAATCGTCCGCCCCTCGCCATGCCTTCCCTCAATCGGAGCGAATTCCTGGCCGGCGTGCGCGCCGAAGTGCCCATCGTCATCGGCGTTGTGCCGTTCGGGCTGATCTTTGGCGCGGTGGCGGTGGGCGGCGAGAACGCCGCTGGGGGGCTGGCCCCGGCTCTGGCCCAGGCGATGTCGTCGGTCGTCTTCGCCGGCTCGGCGCAATTTATCGGCGTGCAACTCATGGCCGGGGGGGCGGCGTCGTTCGTGCTACTGCTCACAACGCTGGTCGTCAATCTGCGCCACTTGCTCTATAGCGCCTCGCTGGCCCCCTACGTCCGCCATCTGCCGTTGCGCTGGCGGCTGCTGCTGGCTTACCTGCTGACCGACGAAGCCTACGCGCCAACGATCATCCGCTATCTGGAAGTAGACGCGCCGCGGGCCGCGGGCCACTGGTTCTTTCTGGGCGCGGGGCTGGCGCTGTGGTTCGGGGGCCTGGATTCGATGGCCGGCGCGCTGAGCCTGGGCACGATCGTCCTGTTCATCAACAGTGCCACGCGGTTTTTCGACCCCGTGCACGAACTGGCGCGGGTGCTGACGGACGTGCAGTCGGCCCAGGCGTCGACCGAGCGGGTGATGGGCCTGCTGGCCAGCGTGCCGGAGATCCGCGACAGCGACGAGGTCCGCCAGGCGATCCGGAACCACGCGGGATGCAGCCGGGAGGGCCTGGCGATCGACGGCCTGGACGACCGCATCGGCACGATCGAGTTCCGCGACGTCACCTTCGCGTACAAGCAGGGGCAGCAGGTGCTGGAGCACTTCAACCTGAC
>DAOSMQ010000070.1:4317-8588 GCA_035372725.1 Promineifilum sp. (SeqCode) | reverse complement strand
GCAGCATCACCAACCGCGAGTATCGCCAGCTTTGCCCCGACGTGTCGCCGGAGACACTGCGCCTCGACCTGGCCGATCTGGTTGACCGCGGCATACTGCTGAAGATCGGCTCCAAGAAGGGCACCTACTACATCCTCAAGTAACTTGTAGGGCGGGTTGGCAACCCGCCCTTCCCCGCCTTTGAAGGGGCGGGTTGCCAACCCGCCCTACAAATATCCCAACTATTTCCCAAATTGCTGTTGGGATAAATTTTGGAAAGAGTGATTATCCCAATGAGTTTCACAACCCCGGCCGCGCTGTTGCTGCTGCTGGTCTTGCCCGCGGTGGCCTGGCTGGTCTGGCCGACCCAGCCGCGGCGCACGGCCGCCCGGCCACGGCCGCGCTCCGGCTGGCTGGGGCTGGCCCTGCGGCTGCTTATCCTGGCTCTGCTCATCCTCAGCCTGGCCGGGGCGCAGCTCGTCCGCGCCGTCGATGACCTGGCCGTCGTCTTTCTCGTCGATGCGTCTGACTCGATGAGCCGGGAGAGCGCTGCCGCGGCCGAGGCATTTGTGCGCGAGGCCGTGGGCGACATGGGGCCAGACGACCGCGCCGCCGTCGTCCTCTTTGGGGCCAACGCGCTGGTGGAGCAGCCCCTGCGCCACTTCGGTTCGGCCGGCGACCTGCCGCCGTTCGCCTCGCAGCCGGGACGGCTGAACACCAATCTGGCCGAGGCATTGCGGTTGAGCCTGGCGCTGCTGCCGGCGGGCACCGCGCGGCGCGTCGTCGTCCTGAGCGACGGCGCGGCGACCACCGGCGACACGCCCGCGGCCGCCCGTCTGGCCGCGGCCGCGGGCGTGTCCATCGACACCGTCTACCTGCCGCGCCCGGCAGCCATCAATGAGGTCATCCTGCGCGACGTCGTCGCCCCTGCCCGCGTCGGCCAGGGGGAGACGTTCCGGCTGGAGATCGCCGCGGAGAGCACGACGGCCACCACGGCGACGCTGCGCGTCCTGGGCGACGAGGCCGTGGTCTACGAGGAAGAAGTGCAGTTGCAGCCAGGGGCCAACAACTTCGTCGTCCGCCTGGGGGCGGCGACGCCGGCCTTCGCCCGCTACCGCGTGCAGCTCGCTCCCGCGCCGGCGGCCGACACCTTTCCCCAAAACAATGAGCTGGCCGCCTTCACCGAGATTACTGGCCAGCCACGGGTGCTCCTTGTCGCCGCCGTGCCGGCCGAGGACGCGCCCGACGAGGCCGCCCAACTGGCCGCGGCCCTGGCGGCGTCGGGCCTGACTGTGGAGCGGACGACGCCGGCCGAGCTTTCGCCCGCGCTGGATGACCTGGCCGACTACGCCGGCGTCTTTTTGGTCAACGTCAACGCCCGCGACCTCTCGCTGCGCAAGATGGCCGCGCTGCAAGCCTACGTACGCGACCTGGGCGGCGGCCTGACGGCCATCGGCGGGCCGGACAGCTTCGGCATGGGCGGCTACTTCGCCACGCCACTGGAAGAGGCCTTGCCGGTGGATATGCAGATCCACGACGAGGAGCGCTTCCCGTCCGTCAGCCTGGTGCTGGTCATCGACCGGTCAGGCAGCATGACCGCCGAGGAGGGCGGGGTGATGAAGATCCAGTTGGCCGCCGAGGGGGCCGTGCGGGCGCTGGAACTGCTCAACCCCGGCGACGAGATGACGCTCATCCCCGTAGACGAGGCCGCCGATGACATCATCGGCCCGGTGACGACGGCCGACCGCGACAGCGCCATCGCCCAGATGCGCGCGCTGGGCGCGGGCGGTGGCGGCATCTTCGTGCGCACCGGCCTGCAGGCCGCCGCCGGCGTGCTGGCCAGCAGCGACCGCGAGGTGAAGCATATCGTCGTCCTGGCCGACGGGGCCGACGCCGAGGAGAAGGAGGGCGTGCCCGAACTTATCGGCGAGCTGACGGCGCAGGGCATCACCGTGTCGATGGTCAGCATTGGGCAAGGCCCCGACACGCCCTGGCTGCGGCAGATGGCCGAGCTAGGCAACGGCCGCTTCCACCTGACCAACGAGGCGGCCAACCTACCCCAGATCTTCACTCAGGAGACGGCCGCCATCCAGCGCAGCTACCTGGTGGAGGAGCGCTTCTTCCCGGCTCAGGTCGCCAGCAGCCCCATCCTGGCCGGCATTCGCGAGACGCCGGCGCTCTATGGCTACGTGGCCACCAGCGCCAAGGCCACGGCTCAGGTGGCCCTGGAGACGCCGCGCGCCGACCCGCTGCTGGCCCTGTGGCAATATGGCCTGGGCCGCTCGCTGGCGTGGACATCCGATGCTACCGGCCGCTGGGCGCAGGACTGGGTGCGTTGGGGCGGCTTTGCCACGTTCTGGAACCAGGCCGCGCGCTGGACGTTCGGCAACCGCGGCGCGGGCGGGCTGGCCGCGTCGGTGCGCCTCGATGGCGAGCGGGCGCGGCTGACCGTGGACGCGCAGGACACGGGCGGCGCGTTCCTGAACGACCTGACGCTGTCGGCCAACGTCGTCAGCCCGTCGGGCGAGACGCAGACCGTGGCCCTGGCTCCGGTGGCCCCCGGCCGCTATGAGGGCGCGTTCACGCCGGCGACGGAGGGGGCGTACTTCATCGGCGTTGGGACGACAGCCGACGGCCAACAGACCGCAGCTGACCCGGCCGCCGGCGGTCTGCAAACCACGGCCGGCTGGGTGCTGGGCTATTCGCCGGAGTACGCCGCGTTATCGAGCGACCCGGCGCTGCTGGCCTCGCTGGCGGCACAGACCGGCGGGCGGGCGCTGGCCCCGGCTGGCGCGGGTGGCCCTGGCCCCGCGGTGGTCTTCGACCACAACCTCGACGCCGCCCCGGCCGGCCAGCCCCTCTGGCCGTGGCTGACACTGGCCGCGGCGCTGCTGCTGCCGCTGGATGTTGCCGCGCGGCGGCTCCAGTTGACGCGACGAGAGTGGGAGAGAATTAGGAATGTGGAATTAGGAATGTGGAATCGGAAGAGGGGCAGCGCGGAGCCGGAGCGGGAGCGGGTCGAGGGAATGGCGACGCTGTTGCAAGCCAAGGAGCGGGCCACTGTAGGGCGATTTGCCAAATCGCCTGCGCCCACGATGAGTGACGAGCGACGAGTGACAAACGCGGAGTCCGCATCCTCAGATGTGGACGGTGCGCGACCGGTAGCGCCAAGCCAGCCCCCGGCCGCCGACGTCCGGCTGCCGACGGCCGAAAGCCGACCGCCAACAACAGGGGAGGCAACGCCAGCAACAGACGAGCGGCAATCGGCCGCGGCGGAGGAGACGTTGGCGGCGCGGTTGCGAAGGCGGCGCGAGGGGTAGGGCGATTTGGCAAATCGCCTTACCGTGGGACGATTTGCCAAATCGCCCTACACTCTACAGGCAGGCGGTGGGAGGGGCGAGCTGTCTTCAAGAGATCGTTAACTCGCCGAGGTCGATCTTGGCTTGCACGGCTCGAAGAAAATCGAGGCCAATGATCCCGTCTAGCGCGAAGCCGTAATCCATTGCCCCAACCTCGATCTCGAAGCCTGCAACCCGTAGCCCGCCAATCTTCAACGCATCGACCCGCTTGGAAAAGACAAATTCAGCTCCCCCGACGCCCCGGATTCGCCGGATCAGGTCTTCCGGCTCCATGCGCAAGCCAATCGTCGCCAGCTGGTCAACCTGGAAGAGAGTCCCCGCCGAACCGGTATCGAGCAGAACGTTGTCGAGTTCCAGCGTTCGGCCGTCGTGCTCAACCACAGCCGTGACGAACGGAAGCCCATAACGGATGGAGAGGTTCACGCCGCCGCCGGAGAATTAACCAGCCTGACGCCGAGCCAAACCCGTTCGGTGATGTCGAGTTCTTCCCGATCGGTGTGGAGGATGTAGAACTCCCTGTTGGCCGCGTCGTGGTGCAATTGACGGTAGCGTAGCCAGGCCGCGGCCGAGTCGTCGAATGCGTCAATCACGGCCAATTCCTCCACCACGCGACGCCCCTCCTCAGAATGGGCGTCGAGCGCCTCGACTAGCAGCCATTGGCCCGGATAGTTTTGTCGGACGTCATCCCATTTCATCGTAAGCCTCTTGTGGGATTGTATCATGCTATTGCCTGAACTTGTCATCGCCCTGGAACACCTGGCCCACCCCCTTAACGCCTTCCTGCCGCCGCTGCGGGCCAAGCTCTAGAACCCGGGTTTCTGCTGAGAAACCCGGTTTCTAGGAGGTTTGTAGGAACGGCGGCAAGATGCACGGCGCGCTGGTGGGGGCGGGCAGGCGGCTCCGGGAAAAAGCCGCCTGCCTCGCTCCACCGGC
>DAOSMQ010000070.1:2513-4217 GCA_035372725.1 Promineifilum sp. (SeqCode) | reverse complement strand
TGGTGGGGGCGGGCAGGCGGCTCCGGGAAAAAGCCGCCTGCCTCGCTCCACCGGCAAAGGATGGTCGGCGCGGGACTGGGTAAGACCCGCGCCGGGACAAACGTGATGGTGTCGGGTCGCGCCCTACATGTAAACGAGTTCGCCGCGCAGAAAGGCCGCCGTCTGGGGGGCGGATGGGGCGGCGAAGAACGTCTCGGCCGCGGCGACCTCGACGAGACGGCCGTTCAGCAGAAACGCCGCCCGGTCGGCCACGCGCCGCGCCTGGAAAATGTCGTGGGTGACCCAGACGACGGTCATGCCCGTGGCCCGCTGCTCCTCGGCCACCAACCGCTCGATCACGCCGACGTTGTAGGGGTCAAGATTGGCCGTCGGCTCGTCGAGCAGCAGCGCGTCGGGGCGCAGGACGAGAGCGCGGGCCATGGCCAGCCGTTGCGCCTCGCCGGCCGACAGGCGTGGCGCGCTCTGGCGGGCCAGCGGGCTTAGCCCCAGCCGGTCGAGCCAGCCGGCCAGCGCGTCGGGCGGCAGCTTCTGGCCGCGCAGCCCCAGGCCGTAGCCGATGTTGGCGGCCACGCTGCGGCGCAGCAGCGCCGGTCGTTGGAAGACGGCCGTCACCCGCCGCCGTTGCGCCAGCGGCGGCTCGGCCGTCACCGGCTGCCCGTCGAACGACAGCGCCCCGGCCGTGGGCGGCTCCAGGAAGTTGAGCAGCCGCAGCAGCGTGCTCTTGCCGGAGCCGCTCGGCCCAACCAGGGCCAGCACCTCGCCGCGGCCGATGGTCAGCTCGTCAATATCGAGGACGACGCGGCCAGCGTAGGCTTTCTGGACGTGATCCAGTTTATAGAGGGAAGGCATGGCAATCGGTCAGTGTTTGATCGGGAAGACGCTTACGCCAAGGCGCGAAGGGGCAAAAGGCGCAAAGAAGAATTGAATAGAGATTCTTCTTTGCGTCTTGGCTCCTCTGCGCCTTGGCGTGAGCATCTCTTCATCCGTCGCTCAGCCGGTGAAACAGCCAGTTGGTCACAAAGGCCAGGGTTAGCAAGATAAGGCCCAGAGCCAGCGCCAGGGCGAAGTTGCCGCGGCGCGTCTCCAGGACGATGGCTGTGGTCAGCACGCGGGTCTGCCCCTCGATGTTGCCGCCAACGAGCATGACCGCGCCAACCTCGGAGATGATGCCGCCAAAGGCGGCGATGATGGCTGCCAGAACGCCCAGTCGCGCCTCCAGCAGCAGCGCCCAGGCCAGTTGCGTTCGCGTCGCTCCCAGGGAGCGTACTTGCAGTTTGACCGCCGGATCGACCGCGCGCAACGCCGTCAGGGTCAGGCCAATGACCAGGGGCAGGGCGATGATCGTCTGCGCGACGACCATTGCCCGCGCCGTGAAGAGCCAGTCGAGCCGCCCCAGCGGCCCCTGGCTGGATAGAAACAGGTAGACAAAGAGGCCAACGACTACCGGCGGCAGGGCCATGCCAGTGTAGATGATCGGCATCAGGCAGCCGGCCGCCGGCACCCGCTCGCGCAGCCCCAGCCACGCGCCGGCTGGCAAGCCGATGAGCACCGCCAGCGCCAGCGCCGAGCCGGTCACCCGCAGCGTCTGGGCGATGATCTCCACCAGCGCCGGGTCCAGGCTGGTCAGCAGTCGCAGGGCCTCGCGCAGGGCGTCGAGCAGGGTGTCCATGGGAAGTGGGCAGTGTCCAGTGGGCAGTGTCCAGT
>DAOSMQ010000070.1:0-2413 GCA_035372725.1 Promineifilum sp. (SeqCode) | reverse complement strand
AGTGGGCAGTGTCCAGTGGGCAGTGTCCAGTAATCAGTACCCACGGCCGCTGGCTATTGACCACTGACCACTGTTCACTGACCACTGCTTGTTTCTCTTACTGCGCCGCGTTCGGATAGAACAGCGGCTGCCCAAACTGCTCGACGCCGTACTGGCCGATCTGCTCCTGCACCTCCGGCGAGATGAGCCAATCGACGAACTGCTGGGCCAACTCGGCGTTGATGTTGGCCGACAGGTCTGGATTGACGGGGATGACGCCGTAGGGGTTGAGCAGGGCCGAATCGGCGTTGTCGGCGATGCTGTCGCCGCCGACCATGATCGCCAGATTGGGCAGCGTGCTGCTCATGGACAGGTAGGTGCCCCGGTCGGTCAGGGTGTAGGCCTCGGACTCGTTGGCGAAGGTGAGCGTCTCGCCCATGCCCTGGCCGAGCGAGTTGTACCAATCGCCCTCGGGAGTGACGCCGGCGGCTTCCCACAGGCTCAGCTCCTTGGTGTGCGTGCCGCTGTCGTCGCCACGCGAGGCGAAGGGGGCCTCGGCGGCGGCGATGGCGGCCAGAGCCTCGGCGGCGCTGGTCATGCCCTGCACGCCGGCAGGGTCGTCGGCCGGGCCGACGATGATGAAGTCGTTGTACATCACGTCGTAGCGAGCCAGGCCGGAACCTTCCTCAACGAAGGCGTCTTCGCGCGCGCGGGCATGGACGAGGATGACGTCGGCGTCGCCCGCCTGGCCGATCTCAATGGCCTGGCCGGTGCCGACGGCGACGACATCGACGCGGGCGTTATAGGCCGCCTCGAAGTCGGGCAGGATGGCATCGAGCAGGCCGGAGTCAGCCGTGCTGGTCGTCGTCGCCAGCCGTAGCACCTGCGGCTCTTCGGCGGCGGCTTCCGGGGTTGGCTCCGTCGTGGCCGCTTCGGTGGGCACTGCGGCGGCGGTCGTGGGCGCGGCCGTCGGCTCGGCTGCCCCGCCCCCGCCGCACGCGGCCAGAACGAGCAGGGCCGACAGAACGAGGAAGAATAGGACAAATCTACGCATGGTCTCCTTCTCCTTGTCGTTATGATGAACGATCATAACGACTGATGAAAGTATACCCGGCCATAGACGCGCCGCAAGCGTTTTGAGGCGAAACGGTGGGGCCAGCGCTCAGTCGGGCAGGTGAAAGTTGGCGGCGAAGGCTTCGGCGATGAAGCGGTCGAGGTCGTGGGCGAAGCGGTCGAATTGCTCCAGGTAGAGGGCGGCCGCAGGCGTCAGGCGCGTGCCGCCGCCATGAGCGCCGCCGGTCTGCGTTGCGACTAGCTTTTGGCCCAGGCGCGTCTCCATCTCGTGGATCTTCTGCCAGGCGGTGCGGTAGGGGATGCCCATCTGCTCGGCCGCGGCGCTGATGGAGCCGTGACGGGCGACAGCGCGCAACAGCTCGGCCCGCCACAGGGACAGGCCCACCTGGCCATCGATCTCGATCCAGAGGTTATAGCGGGGTTGCATGGGTGGCGTTGTGTCCTTCGACCGGCAGTTGGGAGCGATTGCGCTCCCGACTGCTCACCTACGCATGATACTATGAGAGTATCGGGCTTCAGTCAAAGAGGTGCGAGTTGGTTAGTGATATCGCGAATTGTGCCCTATTGCGAGAGGACATTCAACCCTAAATCCACTTGTAATTTTGACCACAGGTTCCTATAATCCGCTCATTCTCAGCGTGTTGTTCTCGTTCTGGCGCATCCTCTACCAGCAATTGGGCTATTTCCGACGCCAGCGACCGGCACGCCACTTGACTCACCTACTACAGTCAACACGGGTTACAAGACGGGAGGATGGGTGATGACCACCATCGGACGTTACGAACTACGCGGCGAGCTGGGCCAGGGCGGCATGGCCACAGTCTATCGCGCCTATGACGCGATGCTCAACCGCGAAGTGGCGCTAAAAGTCATGGCCGCGCATCTGACCCAAGACCCTTCCTTCTATCGCCGCTTCGAGCGCGAGGCCAAGGCCATCGCCACCCTGGAACACCCCAACATCGTCCCGGTTTACGATTACGGCCTGACCGAGAACGGGCAGCCCTACCTGGTCATGCGCATGCTGCGCGGCACGCTCTACGACCGGCTGGCCGCGGGCAGCATGACGCGCCAGCAGCTCTTGTCGGCCCTGGCCCAGGTTGCCTCGGCCCTCGACTATGCCCACGGCCGCCAGGTCGTCCACCGCGACATGAAGTCGGTCAACATCCTCTTCGACGAGAAGGCCAACGCCTATGTTTCCGACTTCGGCATCGCCAAGGTCGTTGATGCGACCACGAACCTGACCGGCAACGCCTTTATGGGCACGCCGGCCTACATGAGTCCGGAGCAGTTCACCGGCGGGACGCTTGACGGCCGCTCCGACCAGTATAGCCTGGCCGTGGTCGCCTTCGAGGCGCTCAGC
>DAOSMQ010000069.1:0-8615 GCA_035372725.1 Promineifilum sp. (SeqCode) | reverse complement strand
GTTCGCGCCGTACTGCATTGGTTCTCTCTCGCCGGCCCGCCCGGCTCCGCTACAGGGTCACTTTCTGGCCCGTCCGGGCCGACTGGGCCGCCGCGTCCAGCACCTGCATCTCCGCCAGGCCGTCGCGGAAGTTCGGCCGAATCTCCTCGCCCGTCTCGATGGCGTGCATGAAGTCGACCACGGCATGGTGGAACTCGTGCTCATAGCCGATCATGTGCCCCGGCGGCCACCAGTTGGCAATGTAGTCGTGCTGCCCGGCTTCGGTGGCCAACACCGTGCGGAAGCCCTGGGCATAGGCCGGGTCGTTGCGGCTGAAGACCTGGAGCTCGTTCATGCGCTCCAGGTTGAAGACGAGGCTGCCCTCGCTGCCATAGATTTCGAAGGTGTTGTAGTTCTTGCGGCCGGGAGCGAAGCGCGACACCTCGAACGAGCCGAGCGCGCCGTTGGCGAACTCGGCCACGAAGAAGGAAGCATCATCGACGCTGACCGCGCCCGTGGCCTCGCCGGCACCCGCGCCGGCGCTGAAGGTCGCCGCGCCCGCGCCGGGCAACGGCCGCTCGGTGATGAAGTTGGCCATCAGTCCGGTCACGGCGGTGATGTCGCCGACGAGGTAGCGGGCCAGGTCAACGCTGTGGCTGCCCAGGTCGCCGTGCGCGCCATAGCCGGCCGTCTCTGCGCGCAGATGCCAGGTCAGCGGGAAGTCGGGATCGACGATCCAGTCCTGCAGGTAGGCGCTGCGCCAGTGGAAGAGGCGGCCGATGAAACCGTCGTCGATGAGCCGCCTGGCCAGGCGGACGGCCGGGGCGCGGCGGTAGTTGTGGTTGACATAATGCACGATGCCCGCCTTTTCCGCGGCGGCCAGCATCTCCTCGGCCTGCCGCGTGGACAGGGCAAAGGGCTTCTCCAGGAAGACATGCTTGCCGGCCTCGGCCGCGGCCACGGCCATGTCGTGGTGGAGGTAGGTCGGCGTGCTGATGTCAACGATGTCGATATCCGCCCGGCCGACGACTTCGCGCCAGTCGGTAGAGGCCTCGGCCCAGCCCCAGGTGTCGGCCAGCCGTTGCGCGCCGGCCATGTCCGTGCCCACGGCCACGGCCAACACCGGGCGGATGCCCATGTCGAAGAAGCGTGGCGCGTTGGCCCAGGCGTTGCTGTGGGCCTTGCCCATGAACTTGGTGCCGATGAGGGCGACGTTCATCGTTTTCATGGTGGCTCCTCGCGCTAACGCACGTTGCGGGCGATGCGCTTCAGCATCCACACGCTCTTCTCGACCGCCCAGTGCTCCTGGTTCTCGTAGTCCGGGTGCAGCGAGTCGGTCTCGACGGCCAGGAAGCCCTGGTAGTTGGCTTCGTGGAGGATCTGGGCCAGCTTCTGGTTGTCCACCAGGCCGTCGCCGACGGGCGTGGACGAGAAGAAGTACCACTCCTTGGCGTTGACGCCGCGGACGGGCTTCAGGTCCTTGATGTGGGTGGCCAGGACGCGGTTGGCCAGCTTGCGCGCGCCATCGACCGGGTCATCGAGCAGACGCAGGAAGTTGCCCGTGTCCAGATTCAGCCCCAGGTAGGGCGAATCGACGCGGTCGAGCAACTCAACGCACTCATCGCTGGTGTAGTCGATGTGGTTCTCCACGGCCAGCTTAACGCCGTTGGCCTCGGCCACCTTGACGGCCTCCTTCAGCCAATCGACCAGGATATCGATCTGCGGGCCGTGCGGCTCGAAGCGGAACATGAGGCTGCTGGCGACAATGCGCATGACCGGCGCGCCGATGAGCGGGGCGTACTCGATGTGTTTGAGCATCGACTCGAACTCGGCGCGGTTCTTGCCCGCCTCCAGGCCGTCGGGGTGGCCCCAGGCGTAGACGCGGTCGAAGCCGTACTCGTCCAGCCGCGCCTTCAGGTCGGCAAAGAACGCCTTGTCATAGGACGGGAAGAAGCACGACTCCAGCGAAACGCCATCGACGGCCAGCTCTCTGGCGAAGTCGAGGAAGTCGAAGACGGTCATCTGGAACGGCGGCGGCGTCTGGTGGGGGTACACCTCGCCGAAGAAACGATGGAAGCAGTAGCTGTCAATGCCGACTTTCATGGGGAAAACTCCTCTTCATTCGTGGACGGCCAAAATGCCGCGCAACAGCTCCACCTCGAACCGCGAGCGGTCGCCGCGGTGGAGGGCATGGTAGTATTCGATGGGCGTGCCGTCGCTGAGGAAGCTGACGCTATCCAACTGGATGAGGGGCGCGCCCTTCTTGACGCCCAGCAGCCGGGCCTCGTACTCGCCGGCGGGCACAGCTTCGACCGTGCGCCGGCCGCGGGCGATGGTCAGGCCATAGGCAGATTCCAGGTACTCATACAGCGAACGGCGGGTGAAATCGACTGCTTCCAGGCCGGGGCAGCGGGCCGCGGGCAGGTAGGTAGCCACCAGGACAATGGGCTCCTCAGCGACGAAGCGCAGCCGGTCGATGTGGACGACGGCCGCGCCCGGCCGCAGGCGCAGATAAGCGGCGATCTTGCGCGGCGCGGCGATGACTTCCTGGGTCAGCATCTGCGAGACGGGCGGCCGGCCCTTATTGGCCATGTCGCCATAGAAGCCGGTCAACTCCTGGAACAGCCCCTCGCGCAGCTTCGGCTCGGCCACGAAGGTGCCCACGCCCTTCTCGCGCACGATCAGTCCTTCCAGCTCCAGGTCGCGCAGGGCCTGGCGGATGACGGTGCGGCTGACGTCGTAGAGGCGGCACAACTCCGGCTCGCCGGGCAACTGCTCGCCGGGGGCGCGGCCGCCGCCATCGATCAGCTCCTTGAGGCTGTCTTTAACCTGGACATACAGGGGGATGTAGCTCTGCCGGTCGATGGTCGTGTTGAGTTCCATGAATGCTACCCGGCCAACGACCCGCCGCGCCGGCGGGTTCGCGTGGAAAGACAGGGGAGGCCCGGCCGGCGAAACGGAGGCAGCCACGATAGTGGGGAGGAAAACAGATGAGCGGGGTGAGCCACCGAAGTCGCCTGTGGCCACCCGCGATCGCCGGCGTGGGCCTGTTCCCTGTTATGCTGTCATCCTGTTATTACAGGGAAAGAGTAGCATAGCGATTCGGGGTTGTCAATATGAGCACGCGCCAAATGAAAATGAGTGTCGTTGCTGGCGCAGCATTTGCCTATAATCGAGTGAGTGGATGCTCAAGACGACTTCAGTGAAGAACAGGCCTGCACAGCGATGCCGGTGCAGCGCGACAAGCTGAACACACTCAGCGTGTTGCCTTATGGGTTGAACGCTGAGCACATCTATCTGGCCATGAGCGACTTCATCCGCTTCCTGGGCCTTGTCAATCGCCAGCTATTCACGCAGCAGATACCCAGGCTGGAGAGCTTTCTCATGCCAGCCAACTTCAGCAGTATCGTCGGTGAGTTTTTAAATATGACTATCCCACGCTATTGCCCAACACTGGCTAAGAACCGATTCCACAATGGGCATCCCGACCTCATTCCCGCCGGCTACTATCCAGACGACGCGGTGCAGTACGCGCATCAGGGGATCGAAGTGAAAGCATCGCGTTATGCCGCCGGTTGGCAAGGCCACAACCCTGAAACCGTTTGGCTCGTGGTCTTTCAATTTGAAAGCAACTCTGCCAGCGAGAGGATGGCACGGCCGCGGCCATTCCGGTTCAGGGCTGTCTATGCAGCACAGCTAGAATTGGAGGACTGGCGTTTTTCGGGCCGGTCAGCCACAAGCCGCCGGACAATCACCGCCAGCGTTACAAACTCAGGGCGGCTGAAAATGCAGGCAAACTGGATTTACCGCGATCTATGATCTAGGATGGAAACAGTTCCAACTGATCTTGCTTGATGCTCAACTTCGCCAGTGCGGGGATGGCCTCCTCAGCCAGTCTGAAATAGTCCGGGTGGCGCTCAATGCCTATGACTCGATAGTGTACAAACTCGGCCGCGGCCAGAGTCGATCCTGACCCCATGAACGGATCGAGAACGATCCCCCGGCCCAAAGGCAGCGCCGCATAAACGATCTGCCTTAGAAACGATTGTGGCTTGAGGCTCGGATGGTCGGCAATCGCTCGCTCTCGCTGCGGGGTTCGCTCGCTGACGATGACATCCTCAAACGGCCGGCCGTCCGGTTTTCGCCGCAGGCCACCGGTCTCATAAGCGAGCAAACAATCGCGAACGGTCATACCCGCCGGCAACGGCTTGCGGAATATCCCCCACGGCTCATAGCCGCCACGAGGGAAGGTGCAGACCTCCGGAAACTCCTTCTCCGCGTTCTTGGGCCTGTCGCCGCCGCGCAATGTCTGCACAAGCCGGATGATCTGCCCACGGAATTCGAGGCCCTCTTCGGCGATGATCCCAAAGATCATCTGCGCCAGGAAGGCATTCGAGGCCAGGAAAAGGTGGCCGCCGGGTCGCAATACGCGCGCCGCCAGTTGCGCCCAGGCGCGGAAGAATTCCCGCAACTGCTGCCGCTCGGCTTCGGAAAGCGCGGTAAAACGCGGCAACGGCGAGCGCTGATGTCCGTCAAATGACGGTGGGATGCGCCAGATGCCGCCGTTGCCGTTGCCCCGCTTTTCCAGCTGATCGAAGTCATACTCCTTCACCCCGTAGGGCGGATCCGTCACAATAGCGTGCAGGCTGTTCTCCGGCACACGGCGCAGCCACTCCATGCAATCGGCCTGCACGGCCAGGCTGGAGCTCCACGCCTTGGTGGGGTAGTCAAAAGCAAAGGGCTGACGCCAATCAAGTTCGTCCATGACGGTTCACCTGGTCACTCTACCGATTGGCCCAGATCGTAAATGGGGCTAAGTTCGCGGATCACACGGCCGACATCCTGACGTTCGTGCTCCGTGGCGCTCAATAGTCTTTCTAGTTCGGCCAGGCTCAGTAGGATGGCCTGCGACGCGCTGCGACGCCGGATGACGTAGCGCACGGAGTTTTGAGTCACGTCATCAAGAATTCGGCCGAAGTTGTTCTGCGCCTCAGTAGATGAGATGGTCTTCGTCAGCATGGTCTATCCTGCGCGATTAGCTAATTTAGCTAAATTGTAGTTGCGTCTGGTCTGGCCGTCAAGAAAAGTATCCTTCGTTCAGAATTGGCCTATAATTCCCTCTATGCTCTCATCGCGCCGCTGGGCGAGCCGCTTTGTCCTCCCCGCTATCCTCCTCCTGGCGGCCGCCTTCCGCCTCTACCGCCTGCTCGACTTCCCGCCCGGCTTCCACTTCGACGAGGCCATCGACCTGAAGATCGCCCTCGACGTGGCGCATGGGGCGCGGCCGCTCTATGTGCCGGAGGGCTGGGGGCGCGAGGCGCTCTACTACTACCTCGTCGCCCCGCTGCTGCGCGTCATCGACTATAACCCGCTGGCCCTGCGCGTCACCGCCGTGGTTTGCGGGCTGGGCGTGCTCGTCGCCGCCTATGGCCTGGCGCGGCGCTGGCGCGGGCCACTGGCCGGCTGGCTGACGGCCGCCTGGCTGGCCGTGGCCATGTGGCCGGTCTGGGCCGCCCGCTTTGGCGTCCGCCACATCTCCCTGGCGCTGATGCTCGGCCTGGCCGCGTGGGCCTTCTGGCGGGCGTTTGGGGAAATTACGAATGACGAAGTAGGAATTAGGAATGAAGAGGGCGAGCGTGACGCTGCTTCTGCGCCTAATCCCGACTCTGGGTTGCAGGTTCCAGGTTCCAGGTTCCAGGGAAGAGGGTTCTTCCCCCGCCGCCTGGAACCTGGCCCTCCTAGCTCTTCCCCTGGAACCTGGCCCCTAGAACCTGGCCCCTCCTCCGCCGCCCCTAATCCCTATCCCCTAGCCCCTATCCCCTTCTTCCTCGCCGGCCTGCTGCTGGGTCTGACCGCTTATACCTACCAGCCAGCGCGCTTCGTGCCACTGCTGTTCGGCGGCTTCGGCGTCTACCTGGCTCTCTTCCACCGCCGCCGGCCGTGGACCTACAGGCGCGGCTGGCTGGTGTGGGGGCTGACGGCCGCGCTCGTCGCCCTGCCGCTGGTCGTCATCCTGACCCAGGCCACGCCCATCGAGACGGGCGAGCGCGCTTTCTCCATCGAGCCGCTGACAGAACTGCTGGCCGGCAACCCGCGCCCTCTGCTCGACAACGCTGTCGCCCTGGCGGGCGTCTTCACCGTCGCCGGCGACCCGCTCAAGTCCTACAACCTGCCCGGCCGGCCGCTCTTCGTGCCCCGCTGGACGGGCGTGTTTTTCTATGCCGGGCTGGCGCTGGCCCTGTGGCGCTGGCGGCGGCCGTTCTACGCCTTCGCCCTGCTGTGGCTGGCCACCGGCCTGCTCGGCTCGCTGGTCACCATCAGCGCCCCGAACTTCAACCGCATGGTCGCGGCGCAGTTTCCAGTCTTCTTCCTGGCCGGCTCAGCCGCGGCCGAGGCCATCGGCTGGGCCGGCCGGCGGGCGCGCTGGGCCGGGGCGGCGGCGGCGTTGCTGGTTGTCGTCGCCCTGGGCTGGACGGCCCGCGACACCGCCCGCGACCTCTTCCACGTCTGGCCGGAGCAGTTCGCCGACGCCCACCCGCTCAACCGGGAGATCGCCGCCGTGGCTCGCTACCTGGAGAGCAGCGACGACCCCCGGCCGGTGGTCATCAGCAGCCGCGACATCGAGGACGAAGATCCCTACGTCGTCAGCGTCAGCCTCGACCGCGATGTGGCGCGTCGCTGGGTCGATACGTCGCAGGCGCTGGCCCTGCCCGCGGGCGCGGCCGAGGCGCGGCTGTTCGTCACCGCCGACCGCTGGATCGACCCGGCGTTGTTGGAATGGGTTGGGGAAGACGCGCCGGCGGCCGGAGCGACAACCGCGGTTGACACTCGCCCGGCCGCTGCCGGGTGGTGGGCGGGCCTGGGGGCGCGGCTGTGGGCGTTGGTGCAATCGCCTCTGGACGAGGCGCATCTGCCCTTCGCCCGCCACGTCCTGCGCGCCGAGGAATGGCCCGCGCTAGAGACGCCCGCCCTGTCGCTGCCGCCCGAAAGCAGCTACATGGGCATCACCTACCCCATCCCCTTCTGCGCCTGCGCCCCCGGCGACGACCCTGCGCCGGCGCTGTCGCTGCTCGGTGTGCGCGCCATCCCGGCCCGGCCGGGCGAAGAGCTGACCCTGCTGACTACCTGGGCAACGGGCGAGGCGCGTTTCATCTCGCTGGCCATGTTCGTCCACTTGCTGGATGCGTCCGGCGCGATTGTGGCCCAGGACGACGGCCTCGGCTATCCGCCCCACACTTGGCAGCCCGGCGACCGCTTCGTGCAGGTCGCCCGCCTGCCCCTGCCGCCCGACCTGCCGCCGGGCGACTACACGCTCCAGTTCGGCCTCTACGACCGCGCCGACGGCCGCCGCTGGCCGGTGCTGACGCCCGACGGGCAGCCGACGGCCGATCGGCTGCTATTGCCCGTGCATGTGGGGGAGTAGGGGGTAGGGGCGGCGGAGGAGGGGCCAGGTTCTAGGGGCCAGGTTCCAGGGGAAGAGCTAGGAGGGCCAGGTTCCAGGCGGCGGGGGAAGAACCCTCTTCCCTGGAACCTGTAACCCAGAGTCGGGTTTAGGCGCAGAAGCAGCGTCACGCTCTCCCTCTTCATTCCTAATTCCTAATTTCCTTCCGCGGTGGGCGTTGGCGGCGTGTGCCCCCCGGCAGCGTCGTGGGTCGCCCGCTGCTCGTCGCTCCAGAGCGTGTGGACGTAGTACAGCGCCGCCATCTGCTGTTCCACGGTCAGGAACTGGCCCAGCGGCTGCATCTGGCTGCCCTCCTGCGTGCCGCCCTTGACGATCCCATCAAGAATCTCGGCGTCGGTCAGCAGATAACTGTCGCCGGCGGCGTTCAGGGCCGGAGCTTCCAGGGCGTTGATGTGGCCCTCGCCCTCCGCGCCGTGGCAGGGGGCGCACCACTGGGCGAACGTGCGCAGCCCCAGCGTGGCCGGGTCGCCCAGATCAGGCTCGGCCGCGCTGCCCGCGCCGCCGCAACCGGCCAGGAACACAACCCCAACCAGCCCCAGCAACCAGGCGCGGGCCTTGCGCCAACCACCGGTCATGAGGAGAAGTCCTCGCTGGTGGGCAGCGGCAACTGCCCGGAGACATCGCGCCGGTAGGCCGAGCGCGTGGCGATCATGATGGCCGTAATCAGCACAAAGGCGGTCAGGGCCATGACGGCAATAGTGATGAAGCCGAAGTAGTTGACGTAGCTGATATTGCAGGGTACGTCGGCGGCGCACGTCGTCGAGGGCGGAAAGACGCCCTTCTCCAGCAGCACGTGGTAACCCGACACCAGGATGCCGGTGATCGACAGGGGCAGCACGTATGTCGGCAGGTATTCATCGTGCTTCAGCGCGCCCACGAGCGTCACCACCGCCAGCGGGTACATCAGAATGCGCTGATACCAGCACAGCACACAGGGCACCATGCCCATGACCTCGCCGAGGAACAGCGCACCGGCGGTCGCCAGCAGTGCGATCAGCCACGCCACGAAAAGAGGCGGCCAGAGCCGAGACTCATTGCTCTTCATCAGTTCTTCTTCCTGCGCTTGGCTTCATGGCGCTTTTGCCGCCGCTCTTCCCGGCGCTCACGCTTGCGCTGCCAATCCCGGTAATTCAGGTAGACAACCCCAATCAGTGCGACAACCCCAAGCACAGCA
>DAOSMQ010000068.1:0-8758 GCA_035372725.1 Promineifilum sp. (SeqCode) | reverse complement strand
GTGGTCATGTTCGCGTCGTCGGCCGTCGCGATCTCCGCGGCGACAGTGTCGTAGTAGGCGTCCGCGTCGGCGGCCACGGCTGTCGCGGCGGCATCGGCATCCTCACCCAGGAAGGCGGCGTCCATGGGCCAACTCATGAAGACGTAATTGCGGCCGTCGTCGGTCAGGCCCTGGTAGACGTAGATCAGGCCCGAATCGGCTGTCACCGGCGTGGCCTTGTCGCCGGTCATGTGGGCGACGTAGCCGACGCCGTGGCCGCCGCCGAACTGGGCAAAGACGACGCGCGCAACCAGCGGTTGGCGCAGATCACTGAAAGGCAGCGGCGGCACGACGGCCTCATCGGCCGGCGGCGGGTCGGCCAGCAGCGATTGCAGGTCTTGCAGCGCGTTCTGCCCGGCGGTGTCGCCGCGCGCCTGCAACCAGGCCAGCAGGGCGGCGATGGGCACGATGCGCACCTGCGGCCGGCTCAGATCGGGCGTGGTCAGCTCCAGCGCCGGCTCCTGGGCATCGGGGAAGGTCAGCAACAGGTGCGGCGGCATGCCGGCTGTGCCCGCCGTGGCGTCGGGCGCGGAGCCTTCGACCAGTTGGGCCAGCCAGTCTGGCGCGGCCGGCAGGCCCGAGGTGTCAAGGTGGACGTCCTCCGGGGCAACAACGCCTGCGTCGGTGGCGGTCAGGCCCGCGGCAACGGCGGCGTCGGCGTCGGCTGTGGCCGCGGCGTCGGCCGCGGCGGCTGTGGCCGCGCTATTGTCCTCCGGCGTGGCCGTTGGCTCGCTCTCGGCCGCGGCCACAGCGGTGGCCAAGGCAGTGACCACGGCCGTGGGGGCCGCTGTGGCTGGCGGCTCCTGCCCCGCGCCCAGGGCAAAGCGGTCGCGAGCAAACAAGAGCAGCCAGAGCAAGCCGATGATTTGAAGGGCCAGGATGACCCCGGCGGCGATGACGCGGCGGCGGTTGGCCTCGTCTCCTTCATGATAGGTTGACATGGCTCTTCTCCTCCTCGGCCTGGCAACGGTCTGGCGCTAGGAACTTGCCTTCGCGGTCTCGTCGGCCGCGTCTTCGGCCGCGTCGCGGGCGGCGTGGGCGGCGTCCTCGGCCCGCTCGGCCGCGTCCTCGGCCCGCTCGACCTTCGCCGCGGCATAGGTGGCCGGGCGGTCGTCCAACGCATCAACACGCTCCTCAAAAGTGCCCTCGACAACCTTGTCGCTCAGCATGCGGTAGCCGACGTAGAGCGGCACGATCTGGTAGAGGGCAAACCAGGCCATCAGACCCGTGGCCACCCACTTGATGGTGCTCAGGTTGGCGTTGAGCTGCGCGCGGGTGTTTTCCAGCGAGGCGGCCGTCTGGTTGAGGACGCCGATGTACTGATCGAGCAAGGGGATATACTGTTGGACGGTCGTGTTGATGCCGGTGATGTTGCCCGACAAATCCTCGATGTTCCCGCTGATGTTGCCGAGGTTGGTTACCGTCGTCTGCAAGCTGTCTTCCATCGCGCGTAGCTGATCGGGCACGTCGACGAGGCTCTCGCCGATCTGCAGCACGGCCTGGTCGAACGGCTCCTCCGGCGCGTAGTCGATGCCCAGGTCAAAGCTGATGGGCACGGTGGCGATGGTGCGCTGGAACTGGAAGTCGCTGAGCCGGGTCAGCGTGGCATCGATGCTGCCGGCGATGCCGGCCAGGTTGGGCACGGCGGCGTTCACGGCGTCGAGGCTCGCCGGCAAGGTGTCGGTGGTCAGGGTCGTCATCCGCTCCAACAGCGGCTGCGTGTCCGACAGGGTGACGGCGGCGTTGCTGGCTGTGGCTGAGACAGTCTCCAGCGTGTTACCAGTCTCAACCAACGTCGCCTTGACGTTTTCGAGGCTGGCGGTGGATGTGTCAACGGTCGTGCCGAGTGTATCGACGGCTGAATTCAGCCCGCCGAAAACGGTGTCGATGGCCTGGCTGGCGAAGTAGGCCCCCGCGCCGGCAATGACCAGGCCGGCAATGCCCACAAGAAGCATGAGCAAACCGATGATGCGACGAAAGATAGACATGGTACCCCTCCAGGTTGGGCGTGCAGTTGTCTGATCATCGGCGCTGCCGCGCGACGCGGGACCGGCCGCGCCGCGCGGCAGCGCCGCCAGAGTCTAGCGCTGTTGGGCGCGCAGCAAGTCGCGGATCTCCATCAGCAGCACTTCCTCGTTTGTCGGGCCGGGCGGCGCCGCTGGCGGCGCGGGCTTCTTCATGCGGTTCAGCGACCGGACGATGAGGAAGACCACAAAGGCGATCAGCAGGAAGTTAATGATGGCCTGGATGAAGTTGCCATAGGTGATATTGGCATCCCCCACCGTAATGGCCAACGCTGTAAAGTCGACGCCGCCCAGCAACACGCCGATGATGGGCATGATGATGTCGGCGACCAGAGAGTTAACAATGGCCGTGAACGCGCCGCCAAGAATGACGGCGACGGCCAGGTCGATCACATTGCCACGATTAATGAAGTCGCGAAATTCCTTCCACATATGAACCTCCACATCTACATGCTGGTGGCCGGCGGCGGGTTGCTATAGCAGATTTGCCGCCGCCGGTGATCCGCGCTCGCGCCGGGGGCGCTACTGGGGATCGTCCAGCAGACCCATAAAGTCGGGACCGGTCTCCGACTTTGAGGATTTCTTGGGTGTTGTTCTCGTCGTCTTGCGGGTCGGCTTATTGGTATTGGTCGCCGGCGTCGTGGTGGCGTCGCCGGCCTTTTTGGCCGTCCGCTTCTTGGCCGCGGCCGGCCTGGGCGCGGTGGCCATGCCGCTGTGGGCGGCCATCAGGCCCATCGCCTCTTGCAGGCCGGCGACGGCATCGTCTTCGCTGATGCCCATCTGCGACGACAGGCGCGACGCGACGCCGCTGGAGCGGATGTAATCGGGGCTGGTCAGGTCGGCCACGCCGACGCTGCGACCGCTCTGCTTCTTGGCCGCCGAGGCTGTCAGCAGGCCGATCGCGCCCATGATAAGCATATTGGCCATCTGCGGCGAGATGTGCAGCTTCTCGGCCAGCGTCTCGGCGAAAGGCAGCATCGGGCCGCCGCCGCCGCCGAAAGTGCCGGCCCCGCCGCCGCCCAAAAGGCCACCGAGCAAACCGCCCAGACCGCCGGACGACCCGCCGCCCATCAGCCCACCCAGCAGGTCGCCCAGGCCGCCTTCGCCCTGAGCCGCGCTCTGGCCGCTGCCGGCCGCGCCGCCGCCCATCAGCCCACCCAGCAGGTCGCCCATGTCGCCGCTGCCGGCGGTCGAGCTTTGGCCGCTGCCGGCCGCGCCGCCGCCCATCAGCCCGCCCAGCAGGCTGCCCAGCAGATCGCCGCCACCGGCGCTCTCGGCTCCGCCGCCCATCAGGCCACCTAGCAACGAGCCTAGTCCGCGCTCATCCTGGCTGGTCGGGTCGTTCTCGTCCGGTTCGCCCGGCTCCGACAACATGCCCATCAAGTCATCACCCATCGTTTTATGCTCCTTGGCCTGGTGCGGGCGCGTTCCGCCGCAGCCGGCCCACTAGCTAACCCATTCCAGTTGCGATCGGCACCTCGTCCGCCCTAGCGCACGGTCAGAGCCACCGGCCGCGAGAAAGCCTCCAGCGTCGTACCGTTGAGCATGAAGGCCACGATGCGATACTCGGCGGCGCTGACGTCGCCGCTCATCTGCCAGCCGCCGTTGGCATCGACCACGACAGCGTCGCCAAACGCCTCGCCGTTCAGTTCGACGCGGATCGTCCGGCCCGGCTCGGCCGAGCCAACCACCGTCAGCCGCGGCCCGACGAAGCTGGGCACGCCCGACTCGTCGATGACCGGCGGACGCACGCCCGCGGCCAGCGGCGGCAGCAGGATGCGGTCGATGGCGTGGATGATGCCATTGC
Source organism: Promineifilum sp. (SeqCode) (assembly GCA_035372725.1). Classification (GTDB taxonomy): domain Bacteria; phylum Chloroflexota; class Anaerolineae; order Promineifilales; family Promineifilaceae; genus Promineifilum. Next base: position 4,888 of record DAOSMQ010000068.1, on the reverse strand, counting down.
CGGCGGCGATGTCGGTGGCCGTCATCAGCGCGCCGTTGACGGCCTGGCCGCCGGGCTGAGCCGTGATCGTCAGCAGCCGGCCGTCGATGGTGCTCGGCTGGGCGGTACGGAGCTGGTCAGCGGTGTAGCGTCCCTGGGCCACGTGATAGCGCAGCACGGCGGCCAGCGCCTCCGGATTGGCCAGCAGCGCGTCGACAACGCTCTGCGGCAGGGCCGTGAAGGCGTCTTCCGTCGGCGCGAAGACGGTGAATGGCCCCGGCTGGGCCAGGGCGTCGGCCAGCCCGGCGGCGTCGATGGCACGCACCAGGGTAGCGAATTCCGGCCGGGCGCGCAGCACGGCGGCGATGGTGCCGGCCGCTCCGGCGACCGGCGTCTCCGCCGGGGTCGTGGGGGCCGCGCCCTCAGGCGTGGCGGCAATGACCTCGCCTTCGCCGGCTGTGACCGGCAGCGCCGACCCGGTGGCCAGTAAGACGCCGGCCGGATCGAGACTGTTGAAATGCAAAGTGTGCTGCCCGGCGGGCAGATTGAGCGACAGAGACCAGTTGCCCTGGGCGTCGGCACTGGTAGCGCCGGCGCTCTGGTCGTCGACGATGGCTTCAATCTGCGTGCCTGGCGCGGCCTGCCCCGTCCAGACGCCCGGCCCCACGGGCACAATTAGCACCGCCCCGGCGGCCGGCGCGGCTGCTTGGCCGGGCGCGGCGACGCTGGGCGGGCGCGCGCCGATGGTCAGCGGCGCGGATGCCGTGGCCCCGGCCGCGTCGGTCGATTGAACGATGACATCGCCGGCCACGCTCGCGCCGGGCACTGCCAGCGCCCACGCGCCGGCGGCGTCGGCCGTCGTCTCGGCCACGGGCGCGCCGTTGGCCAGGATGACAATCGCCGCGCCCGGCGCGGCCGTGCCCGCCAGCGCCCACGTGTCCGTGAGCGGCTGGAAGATGGGCGGCTGCGTTTGGCCGGTCGCCTCGCCCAGCACCGCCTCGCCCACAGTGATGGTCAAGGGCGCGGACATGGCGACGATCGTGCCGACATTGTCGATTGTCTGGGCGACGAGGGTGTGTTGCCCGGCGGGCAGATCGGCCGTCAGCGCCCAAGCACCGTCGACGCTGGCAGTGGCCAGCCCCAGAGGCAAGCCATCGGCCAGCACGGCCACCTGGGCCCCCGCCCCCGCGTGGCCGCTCAACGTCACCGCCCCCGGGGCCAGCTGCCCGACGGGCACATCAATGGCGGGCAGGGCCAGCGTCGGCGCGGGCATTGTGCCCGGCTCGCGCTCCAGCGTCGGTTCGGCCACGGCTGTCGGTTCGGCCGCGCCGGTCAGGTCGAGCGCGCCGTTGTCGCGGGTGGCCAGCCAGGTCAGGATGAGCAGCAGGATGAGCAGCAGCAGCACGCCCAGCTTCATCAGGTCATAGCGCCGAATTTCTTCGGCGGTGCGATAGCGTCTCATGGCCTAGCTGCTCCTCGCCGCGGCCAACTCGGCGGCATGGGCGATCCAACCGGCATAATCGGCCAGGCGCAGCGCCGGGGCCTGGCAGATGTCGGCCAGCCGCTCCGGCGGCGTCGCGGCCAACGCCTCAAAGGTGCAGATGCCGGCGTCATAGAGGCGGCGCTCGTAGATCTCGCCGATGCCGCCCAGCGCCTCGAAGTTGTCGGGCGGCGCGCCGCTCCAGCCGCGGCCGATACTGTTGGTCTCGGCGGCCAGCCGCATGGCCTCGGCCTTAATACTGCCGGCGTCCACCCGGCCGGGCGGCGCGGCCAGAATGGCCAGCAGTTCGTCGCCTGACAGTTCGGCCAGCTCCCAATAGCTGCCGATGCCGGCGGCGTAGAGGCGATCCTCATAGGTCGTGCCAATGCCGGGCACGGCCGACAGGTCTTGCGGGCAGGCGACGACAGCGGCTTTGGCCCGGCGCGGGGCGCGAGCGACGCGACGGCCGGCGGCGCGGTGGCCGGCCTCCTCGATCCAGGCGGCGTAGTCGCCGCCCCGGCCACCGCCAGCGCGGACGGCGGCCTCGACCTGCTCCGGCGTGGCCGCGGCCAGCGCGGCGAAGCTGTCCAACCCGGCGGCGCGCAGCCCGGCCACGGACCGGTCGCCCAGGCCGCGGATCAGGCCGAGGTTATCGCCTTCGCGGCGATAGAGGCGGCTCTGCAACGCCTGCAAGCCGGCCGTGTCGCCGGCGGCGGCCAGGCGCGCTTGCTCGACCCAGCTGGCGAAGTTGATCCGCCGCCAGGCCGGAGCGCTGATGATCGTCGCCAGCGTGTTTTCATCGGCCTCGGCCAGCTGCGCGAAGGTGGCAATGCCGCCATTGCGTAGCCGTTCGGCATACATGGGGCCGATGCCCTCCAGTTTGGTCAGGTCGTCGCCCGATGGGGCCCGTCGTGTCGTGGCCAGGGCAGTGGCCTGGGCCGACCAGCTGGCGAAGTTGATGCGCTGCATGGGGCCGGGCTTGAGGATAGCCTCCAGGTGTTCCGGGTTAGCCGCGGCCAGGTCTTCGTAGGTGGTAATGCCATTGTCGGCCAGCAGGGCCGCATAGCGTGGGCCGATGCCGCGCACGCGGGTCAGGTCGTCGCCCGGCGCTCCGGCTGAGTCCTCGTCGCTATAGAGCGAGGGCATATCCGCGCTGAGGAAGTCGCGCGTGCCGGCGGATTCCTCGGCGACAACCTCAATGGCCTCGGGCGCGGGCGCGCCGGTCGTGGTATCGAACTCGGCCATCGTCGCCGCGCCGACAGCCGCGCCCATCTCGTCGGCGAAGGAAACGCTCGTGTCGGCAGCGTCAGCGGTCATGATCCCTTCGTCAATGAAGGCCTCATCGACGGCGAAGTCACTGAGGGCGGCTTCGTCGAGGGCCAGGTCTTCGGCGACGATGTCGGCTTCAGAGGCCATGTCCAATGGCGCGCGCAGGGCCTCACGGTCGACGTCCATAGCGGCGAACTGGCTTTGCCACTGGTTCTCGTTGAGGTTCAGGCGCTCGCGCCATTCGGCTTCAACGGCCGCCAGACGCTCGTGGTAATCCAACTCAGCAGCGGCCAGTTTGTCCTGGCATTCCAGCTCTAGCTCGGCCGCGCGCTGGCCGGTGATAAGGGCTTCTTCCTCCGCGACCACATCGCGCCGCCAGAAGAGCCAATCGATGATCCACTCGACCAGCCAGCCAACAATGATCCCCAGAATGAGACCGGTCCAGAAGTTCATGCAGCACCTCCCGTGGAACAGACTTTCCACAGAAAAGTATAGCGGAAAGTTGTGAATCGGCATGTGGTAATGCTCAGGGCTTTTCCAAAGTCGTCTCGCGACCATCGACCTGACAGGTAGGCGGCCAGTCGTTCTCTGGTGGCAATCCCATGCGTGGCCGCCCGCCTGTCAGATCGGCGTGGGGCGGAGGGGCGAGCATGGCGCCACTAACTATCATCTCTACGTCAATTGACTTGCGACAATTGTCCATATTATAATGAGCAATGGTTGTCTGTCTGTACGTGATGGGAAGTAAGGAGAAACACATATGACCAACTTTGTATCCCCCTCCGGCGCGGGCCGGCGCGCGCTGGCGCTGCTGGTCCTGGTGCTACTGGTCGCCCTAACAACTGTCTCTGTCGGCGCGCAGGGCACTCCCGACGCGCCCACTGACATTCCAGACACGGAACTGCAACTGGAGCCGGTCATCCTCAGCGAGACCCGCGACGGGGACGCCACCACCGTGACCATTGAGATTCCCGTTGGCGCGGACACCTTCACCGCTTCCGGCCGCCCGGCGACCAACTTCTCTACCGACAGCTTCATCCGTGTCGGCTTTAACTCGGCCATCAATGGCGCGCAGCGGGGCTTCCTGTTCTTCAACCTCAGCAGTATTCCGCGCAACGCCGTTGTGCAGAACGCCACTCTCAGGGCCTTTGTCGCCGGGTTTGCCCCAACCAATGACGCCCCCTTCGGCATCCTGGCTCGTTTCCTATCCACGGCTTGGGATCCAACGATCCTGACCTGGAACAACTTCAACCCGCAGTGGGGAGCCGAGATCGGCGTGGGCCAGATTCCGGCCGCCACTGGCTGGGTCGAGGCCAATGTCACCGCGCCGGTGCGCGAATGGGTATGGGCCGTGCGCCCAAACAATGGCCTTATGCTTCAGGGCGATGAGTCGCCCAATGCCGGCCGCGAGCGTATCTTCTTCGCCATCAACGCCCAGAACGGCCTTCACCCGCGCCTGGTTGTAACCTACCAGATCGACACCACCGCGCCGTCGTCGATCGTTAATCCGCTCGGCCAGTGGGAGCGGGCGACGTTCCGCGTCGCCTGGAGCGGGCAAGACAACAGCGGCGGCTCCGGCTTGCGCCACTTCGACGTGCAGTTCCGCGTCAATGGCGGCGCGTGGCAGAACTGGCAGACGGCCACTACGGCAACCTCCGCCAACTTCACCGGCGTCAACGCAGCCACCTATGACTTCCGCGTCCGGGCCACGGACTGGGCCGGCAACGCGCAGCCGTTCCCCAACAACCCGCAGGCGACCACCCGCGTCGACAGCATGCCGCCCAACTCGGTCGTCAATCCGCTGCCGCAGTACACCTTCAGCGATTCCTTCCTCGTCTCCTGGAGCGGCCTCGACCCACAACCGGGCAGCGGCATCGCCCGCTATGAGGTGCAGTACCAGGTCAACGGCGGCGGCTGGCAGATGTTCGTCACCGACACGACGACGACCTCGGCCACCTTCAGAAACGCCCAGGTGGGGGCCACCTATGGCTTCCGCGTCCGCGCTCTCGACTGGGTGGGCAACGTCGAGCCGTTTAGCCCCCAGGCTCAGGCGCAGACAACCATCTCCGGCGGCGACCCGGTCGCGGCCATTGTACCCTTCTCGACCCGGGTAACGCAGAGCAACACCTTTGTGGTCCAGTGGCAGGGTATGCCCGTGCC
>DAOSMQ010000067.1:1229-8771 GCA_035372725.1 Promineifilum sp. (SeqCode) | reverse complement strand
TTATCTGCGACCACGCCGTCGCCTTTGGCGTCGGTCAGGCCGACGCTCCCACCATCGACCGCGTCAACATCCTGGCGGCCACGCGGCTGGCCATGGTCGCGGCCATCCACGCCCTGGCCCCGGCCGCGGCGGCCCTGCTCATCGACGGGCCGATCCGGCTGGCGGCCGTGGCCTTGCCCCAGCGTGGTGTCATCCGCGGCGACCGTCTGAGCCTGAGCATCGCTGCCGCGTCGATCCTGGCCAAGGTCAGCCGCGACCGCCACATGATCGCCCTGGACGCGCAGTATCCCGGCTATGGCTTTGCCCGCCACAAGGGCTATGGCACAGCCGAGCACCTGGCGGCGCTGGCCGCGCTGGGGCCGTGCCCCGAACACCGGCTCAGCTTCGCGCCCCTGCGCCCGGCAGCCGGCGCAGAATAGTGGCGCGATTCTCCCGAATCGCGATCTTAAGCCGATGGGCAGAAGAACGCGATTCGGAGAATCGCGCCACGCTGTGGGCAGAAGAACGCGATTCGGAGAATCGCGCCACGCTGCGGGCAGAAGAACGCGATTCGGAGAATCGCGCCACGCACCGGGTGGTTAGCCGCGGCCGAAGTGCGCGCGCAGCAGGTCGGTCAGCGTCGGCTGGCCGATCTCCTGCAACTCGTAGCGTACGCGCTGGCTGGGCCGGTCGATGTCCACCAGCCGGGCCAGGTCGATGGGCGTGGCGACAATGACCATATCGACCGGCGTGCGATTGATTGTCTCTTCCAGGTCAGCGATCTGTTCCGCGCTGTAGCCCATCGCCGGCAAGACGGGGCCGGTGTTGGGGTACTTGGCGTAGGTGGCGGCGATGGTGCCCACGGCGTAGGGGCGGGGATCGACGATCTCGGCCGCGCCGAACTGCCGCGCGGCGACGACGCCCGCCCCGTAGGCCATCTCGCCGTGGGTCAGCGTTGGGCCGTCCTCAACGACGAGCACGCGCCGGCCCTGGATGGCGGCCGGATCATCGACGAACAGGGGCGACGCGCCGCGGACGATGGCCGCGCGCGGGTTCAACTGGCGGATGTTGCGCAGGACGGTATCGACGCCGGACGGCTCAGCCGTGTCGATCTTGTTGACCACCAGCGCGTCGGCCAAGCGCACGTTGGCCTCGCCGGGGTGATAGCGCATTTCGTGGCCCGGCCGGTGGGGGTCAACCACGACGACATGGTAGTCGGAGCGGAAGAAAGGCAGGTCGTTGTTACCGCCGTCCCAGATGATGATGTCGGCCTCTTGCTCCGCCTTGCGCAGGATGGCCTCATAATCGACGCCGGCGAAGATGACCGCGCCGCGCTCGACGTACGGCTCGTATTCCTCGCGCTCCTCGATAGTACACTTGTGGCGATCCATGTCGGCGTGGCTGGCGAAGCGCTGCACCGCCTGCTCGGCCAGGTTGCCGTAGGGCATGGGGTGGCGCACGGCGACGACATGTTCGTAGCCCAGATCATTTTGCAGCACAGACAGGATGCGGCGCGAGGTCTGGCTCTTGCCGCTGCCCGTGCGCACCGCGCCCACGGAGACAATCGGCCGCGTCGAGGCCAGTTGCGTCCGGCGCGGGTTCATCAGCCGGAAGCCGGCCCCGGCGGCCAGCACGCGCGAGGCCAGGTGCATGACCGTCTCATGAGAGACGTCGGAATAAGAGAAAACGACATCGTCGATTTCGTGGCGGGCGATGAGTTCTTCTAGCTCGGCCTCAGGATAGATGGGAATACCCTCCGGATAGAGGGGGCCGGAGAGGGCTGGCGGGTAAAGCCGGCCTTCGATGTTAGGGATCTGGGTCGCCGTAAAGGCCACGACCCGGTAGGCGTCGTCGTCGCGGAAGACGGTGTTGAAGTCGTGAAAGTCGCGTCCGGCCGCGCCGGCGATCAGGATGCGCTGTGGAGAGTGGGAACTCATAGGGATACCTGCTCCTAACGTGATTTCGCCCGGTTGGGGATATTGGGAATGGCCGGCTGTGGCATGCCCGGCAAGAGGATACTACCTGAAACTGGTCTAACAGGCATTTGATATTATGAAAAGTAGTGCTATAATGCCAGTAAGTTGCGTGACATAATCTGTTTGGGGCTGCGCGGGAAGAGGGCTTCTTCCCAGCCAGGCAGACGGTGACGGCAACTTCTGACCTGAGAGGAGATGTATCACTCTGGCTGCCCGCCACGGCCAACCTCCCTCGTGTTACGAATGCAGTGGGCATGTCGATTCGGCAACCGATCTGGGAGTAAGAAGCCATGGACGAGCACCTGCTTGCCTTCCTATCTTACCTGGAACGAGAATACCAGTACTCCGACAACACAGTTGCGGCCTACCACAATGACCTGAGCCAGTTCCTGGACTATCTGGAGCAGCATAAGCCGTTGTCGGAGTGGTCGGCCGCGGCCGAAGACGACATTGAGGCCTACCTGGCCTATATGAAGCAGAAGGAGCAGCCCTATGCTTCCTCTACCATCGCCCGCAAAGTGGCGGCCATCAAATCCTTCTTTAACTATCTGACCGCGCAGGGGGTTGTGGCTGAGAACCCAACTCTGCAAGTCGAATCGCCCAAGGTCAAAAAGCGGCTGCCGCAGACGTTGAACCTGAGCGAGGTCGAGCAACTGCTCGACGCCCCGGCCGACGACCAATCGCCCAAGAGCCTGCGCGACGCAACCCTGCTCAATGTGCTCTATGAGACCGGTATGCGCGTGACCGAGGTCGTCTCTCTCCAGATGGAGGATGTCGATTTGGAGGCGGCGACACTCTCTTCCCCAACGCGGCAGGGTGAGGCCCGTGTCATCCCCATTCCGGAGACGACGCAGACGCTACTGGCTCGCTATCTGGCTGCCGGACGGCCGCAACTCGTCCACAACGCCGCGGAGCACGCCCTTTTCCTTAATCATCGCGGGGAGAAGTTGACACGACAGGGGTTGTGGCTGATCATCAAGGGGTATGCGCGGCAGGCGGGGTTGAAGGCGGACGTGACGCCCCACACCCTGCGCCACAGCTTTGCCGTCCATCGCCTGGGGCGCGGTCTGAAGCTGGAGGAGATTCAGCATCTGCTGGGCCACGCCAACATCTCAACAACGCAAATCTATACGCAAATGGAAGCGCCTGACGAGGAGTCACCCAACGGATCATGAGCGAATTCATCTCCCATGAGCAGGTCGTTAATGCCGCCAATTTTGTCCGGGCGAACATCACCCACAACCACCGGCCGGCCGTCGGTCTGATCCTCGGCTCTGGCCTGGGCGCGCTGGCCGACGCCATCGAATCGCCCGAAACCGTGGCCACGGCCGACGTGCCCCACTGGCCAGCCTCCACCGTGCAAGGGCACAGCGGCCGCCTGGTCATCGGTTCGATGGGCGGGCAGACGGCGCTCGTCTTGCAGGGGCGGACGCACTTTTATGAAGGCTACAGCATGGGCCACGTGACGTTGCCCATTCGTGTCATGATCGAACTGGGCATTCGCACGCTGATCGTCACCAACGCCGCCGGCGGGCTAAATCCCGACTACGAACCGGGCGACCTGATGCTCATCAGCGACCACATCAACTTCCCCGGCATGGCCGGCAACAACCCTCTGCGCGGGCCGAACGACGATAGCTATGGGCCGCGCTTCCCCGACATGACTGCGCCTTACGACGCGGCCCTGCGCCGCCTGGCCCACCAGGTGGCCGCCGGCGCCGGCTTTGCCCTGCGCGAGGGCGTCTATGCCTACGTCGGCGGGCCGAGTTTCGAGACGCCGGCCGAGTTGCGCTTCTTGCAGCGTGCCGGCGCGGATGCCGTCGGCATGTCTACCGCGCCGGAGGTCGTCGTGGCCCGCCATGCCGGCGTGCGCGTGCTGGGCATCTCCACCATCGCCAACCTGGCCCTGCCCGACCCCAAGGTGGGCATCATCCAGACGCATCAAGAGGTGCTGGAGATGAGCGCCCGGGCCGTGCCGCGGCTCGTCGCCGTGGCCAGTGGGGTGGTCGGTCGCCTGGCCGAGGTCGCCTGACGCCCGCATTGCGCCACGGCCGCTCTTCTGGGCCTACGCTGTCACGCCCTAGCCCATGGACCGCGTCTACCTCTTTCTGATCCACAACGACGTCTGGATCTACATCCTCAGCACCCTCGGTCTGTTCTGGTATCTGACCGAGTTGGTGCGGGCGCAAACGGCCCTGCGACGGGCGATGTTTAACCTGGAGCGCGAGACGGCCACTCGCCTGCGCAACCACGCGCTCAGCTTCGTCCTTTTCCTGAGCGCGGTGATCGGCATTGTCTATTATGTCAATAACTACATCGCGCCGGACTTGCCCCAGGAACTGACGGCCGAACCCACAGCCACACCCGACATCTTCGCCACACCGCTACCCTCGCCCACGCCCCTGGGCACGCCGCTGGCCGAAGGCGTGCCAGACAACACCATCATCCTGGCCCCCACAGCCACCCTGCCCGGCGCGGCTGTGTCCGCGCCGATCACCGATACCGAAACCACCGCGGCCGCGGCCGAACCGACGCCGTTCAGCGCCTGCACGCCGGAACTGCGCCTTGATGAGCCGCTCGACGGTTCGGTCGCCTTTGGGCGCGTACGTTTCCGCGGCACAGCCAACACTGGCGAACTGCACCAGTACATCATCGAGCTAAACGGCCAGCAGACGGAGGGCCTGTGGGCACCCATCACCCAGGAGCCACAGAACCAGCCGATTGTCAATGGCGATCTAGGCGAAGCCGACCTCAGCCTGTGGCAGCCCGGCCCCTATCAGGTGCAACTGCGCGCCCTGGATATCGACGGGGCGCAGGTCGGCGTCTGTACGGTCTCGTTTACGCTAGACGGCTAGAAGGGGCGCGGCCGGGCACGCGACTCACGCCAGTGCCGCCGGCCGCTCGTAGAAGCACAGCAGCGTGTTGCCATAGCGCCGCTTGTCGCTCAGTTCCAGTTGTTGCAGCGGCGTCTCCCTGAATTCGCGTGGGTCGATCTGCACAACGACCTGGCCCCCGGCGGCCAGCATGCGGTCGGCGGCAGCGTCAATGGCCGTCAGGGCGGCGCTCCACAACTCCTTATACTGCGGCGGGGCGACAAAGATGATATCGAAAGGCAGCGCGCTCGTCTCCCGCAGAAAGCGGAAGGCGTCGATCTGCTGCACTGTGGCGCCATCGGTCAGCCGCGTATAGGCCAGATTGTCGCGGATGGTCTGGACGGCGGCGCGGGCGTTATCGGTGAAGACGACCCCGGCCGCGCCCCGGCTGAGTGCCTCAATGCCCACCTGTCCCGTTCCGGCGAAGAGGTCCAGCCAGCGCGTGCCGCCGACATCGCCGAGGATGTTGAACAGGCTTTCTTTAACGCGGTCCATGATCGGCCGGGTGGTGTCGCCCGGCACGAGCTTGAGCCGCCGTCCCCTGGCTTTGCCGCCAATGACCCGCGCGGACATTTCAGCGCACCTCCAGCGTAAACAGTGTTTCGGCATCGCCCACGACCGCGCCGCCGGCGTCGAAGACTGGCAGCCGCCAGCCCTCGCTTTGCACCCACAGGCCGGTAACGACCGGATAGCTGCCCGGCGGCAGGTCGGCCGGTAGCGTCAGCCGGTGGGTGTCGGGCACATATTTGCCCATCGGCCAGCGGTGGGTTGGGAAGTCGCCGGGATTAATCTTATCCGATTGGGCCACCGGCTGGCCGTCGGGGCCAAGAACGTGAACGAAAACCTGATACTCGATGTCCAGCGGCCGCTGCGCCTGCCAGAAGAGAGTGAGCTCGACCGTTTCGCCGGGCACGGCCGTCGGGCCGCCGGCGTGATAGCCCAGCAGGGCGATCTGGTCGCCAAAGTTGGCCGGGTGGGCCGTAGCCGGGATAGCCAGCGCGCCGTTTTGCGAATGGACGTGGAAGAGGCCCAGCGGTTCCAAAGCGATGACCGCCAGGGTGATAGCCGCGGCCACAACGACGATGGGCCAGTCGGCCCGCGCCGCGAAACCCTCCACCGCCGGCGGCGCGGCGGACCGGCGGCGCAGTCGCCACGCGCCGGCCGCGGCCAGCAGCAGCGCCGCCGTGGTAATGCCCCAGGCCAGCGTCCGCGCCGCTGTGCTGCCGAAGTGCACCGTGACGACGTGCTCCCCCTGTGGCACGAGGACGACGATCAGCCCTTCGGGCGCGGCCAGTTCCGTGGTCGCCGGCTCGCCGTCGATGGTCACCTGCCAGCCGGGGAAGTCGAACTGGTAGAGGCGCAGGCGGAACTGTTTGGGCGCGGTGACGTGGTAGCGCGTGGTCAGCGGCCGGACGTATTCGGCCACCACGACAGCCCCGTCGGGCATGGCCTCGCGGTTGACGCGGTCGGGCTGCTCGCCCACGGCCAGCGGATCGACCATCTGCGGCCGGCGCGGTGGCAACATCTCGACCGTGGCCGGCACGTAGTCGGCCGTAGAGGTCGTGCCCAGCCAGCGGCCGCTGTTCTCCAGTTGCGACATGCGCGCCGTGTTGACCTCGCCAAAGGGAGCCCAGGGCGTCGGCTGGCTGAGCGACAGGGCGAAGAGCATCGGCAGGGCAACGGCGATGGAATAGACGAGGGCCGACGACCGCCGCGGGCCGACGGCTGATTCGTCGCCGTGCCCGTTCGCGTCAGCAGTTACCGCGCGGGCCACGGCCTCGACGCCGGCCGCGCCCAGGACGGCCAGCAGCGCCGCCGCCCCACCCAGCAAGCGCCACGGAAATTGGAAGTAGGGCAGAAAGGGGAGCGCTTCCCAGATAGGCGTGGCCAGCGGAGTCATGAGCAGGATGACAGCGGCGGCGGCCAGGGCGAAGAAAAGCACCTGCGGCCGGTGGCGCACGCGGCCCAGGGCCAGCATCACAACGCCCAGCAGCCCGGCCAGCCATTGGGCCACGCCCAGGTTGAAGCGAAAGGCCGGCTGCGTCGCCCCCCAATCCGGCTGGAGCGAGCCGCCCAGCAGTTCGACCAGGCCGACGAAGTGGGTATGAAAATCGTAGTTGTCGTTGGCCCCGATGAGCGTCGTCAGGTTGACGGCGTCGCGCTCCAGGATAACCGGCAGCCAGAAGAAGGCCGCCAGCCCCAGCCCGACCAGCAGCACGGCCAGCAGCCGGGCCGCCGGCCGCCGCTCGATGACGACCATCTGCCACAATACCCAGGCGAACAGCAGCCCATAGAAGAACAACCCCATCAGGTTGTGGCTCAGGATGACGGCGGCGACGAGGCCGGCCGCGGCCACCCACGCGCCGGGCGTCGGCCGGCGGCGCAGCCGGTCGAGCGCCCAGAGGGCCAGGGGAAACACGGCGAAGCTGAACACCTCCGGCAGCGCGCCGCGGATGTGGGGGTCAACGTACTGCAAGTAAGGCGCGTAGACATAGAGGGCGGCGGCGACATAGCCGGCGCGCCGCCCCCAATTGTCGCGCGCGAAGCCATAGATGCCCAGCCCGGCCAGCAGCATCCCGGCGACCAGGACGGCCTTGCTGGCCGCCGTGGCGTCGAACTGTGGCAGCAACTCCAGCGGCAGGGCCAGGTAGTACGTCAGCGGCGCATAGTAGTTGAAGATGGGGTAGCCGTAGGCGTGGTAGAAGTTGGGCGCC
>DAOSMQ010000067.1:0-1129 GCA_035372725.1 Promineifilum sp. (SeqCode) | reverse complement strand
CGGCGCATAGTAGTTGAAGATGGGGTAGCCGTAGGCGTGGTAGAAGTTGGGCGCCCAGCGGGGATAGAACTCGCCGCCGTGGATCAGATAGCCGAGTTCGTGCAGCCGGAAGATGTGCAGTTCGGCGTCAGTCCCCTCCGGCAAGCTGGCCCGGCTGAGAAAGGGCCAGACGGCCAGCAGGCTGATCAGCAGGACGACGAGGAAGCCCGCGTCGAACCGGCGCCACAGTTGTTTCATGCAAAGAGGGATGAGGGATTAGGGATTAGGGTGTAGGGAAGAGCGTTCTGCCCTAATCCCTAATCCCTAGCCCCTAATCCCTAACTGATCATCTCGACGATGCGGTCGGGGTTGTCGGCCACCTGGACGCCGGCGGCCTGCAGGGCAGTGATCTTGCCCTCGGCCGTGCCGCTCTTACCCTCGACGATGGCCCCGGCGTGACCCATGCGGCGGCCTGGCGGCGCGGCCCGCCCGGCAATGAAGGCCGTTACGCGCTTGCTCATGTGGTTTGCCACAAAAGCGGCGGCCTGCTCCTCGGCGTTGCCGCCGATCTCGCCGATCATGATCACTTCCGAGGTCTCCGGGTCTTCCTCGAACAGGCGCAAGACATCGATGAAGTCCATGCCCTTGATGGGGTCGCCGCCGATGCCGACGCAGGTCGATTGGCCGATGCCCCGCTGCGTCAGGGCATAGACGACCTCGTAGGTCAGCGTGCCACTGCGCGAGACCAGGCCGACGTGGCCGGGGGAGACGATGGAGCTGGGGATGATGCCGACTTTGGCCCCGCCCGGGGTGATCAGGCCGGGGCAGTTGGGGCCGATCAGGCGGGTGTTGCGCTGGTCAAGGTAGGCGCGGACGTTGATCATCTCCAGCACGGGAATGTGCTCCGTCAGGCAGACCACCAGCTCCAGCCCAGCGTCGGCCGCCTCGATCATGGCGTCGGGAGCGAAGCGCGCCGGGACGAAGATGATCGACGCATTGGCTCCGGTAGCCTCGGCCGCCTCGCGCACAGAGTCGAAGATGGGTACGGTGGCCCCCTCGCCCTCGAAGCTCTGGCCGCCCTTGCCCGGCACAACGCCGCCAACGACGTGGGTGCCGAAGGCGATCATCTGGTTGGTGTGGAATGTGCCCT
>DAOSMQ010000066.1:7600-8878 GCA_035372725.1 Promineifilum sp. (SeqCode) | reverse complement strand
GATTCGCCGGGGCCTCGCCCGTCTTGGCATCGTCGCCAGTGGCGTTGATGAAGATAATGTCGGGGTACTTCTGGGCCACCGCGAGAGTATCTTCCTCAAACTCGTCGGAGGTGGTGAAGATGAGTGTCGCGCCGTTGGCGACCATGTCATCGACCACGCCTTCCAGCGTCGCCTCCGGCTTGTCGGCCGGATTCAGCGACTCGAACAGGATCATTTCCGAGCCGGGCATGTTGTCCACAATAAACTGGCCGCCCTCGGCCTGCGCCTGGCTCCAGCCGTGGTCGTTCTTCGGCCCGACGAGAACCATGCCAAACGTCAGCGGCGCGGCTTCGGCGGCCGGTTCCTCGGCCGGGGCCGTGGTCTCGCCGCCGAAGACGCTGATCGTGCCCGCGGCGATGCCGGCCGCGGCTTCGTCGGCGGCCGTCTTGGCCGCTTCGGGCAGGGCGTAATCGGGGTTGTAGTCCATCACCAGGCCGCCGTTCTCCAGCGTCAGGGCGAAGGACTCGCCACCCAACGTGCCGGCCTTGACCTGCTCGATGATGGTTTTCAGGACGCCTGTCCAGTCATAGACCTGGTTGGCGACGACGACGCTGGGGGCCAGCTTTGTCTGACTCGACTGCGTGCCAAACCAGGGCACACCGTTCTCTTCGGCCACGCCGATCGCGCCGACGACCATCTGCGCCGTGCCCGTCAGGGCATCCGCGCCCGCGCCGACCAGCGTGTTGGCCGCTTCGGTCGCCAGGGCGATGTCGCTGAAGGAGCCGATGTAGTTGACGTTGACGGTGATGTCGGGCTTGGCCGCCTTGGCCCCGGCCACGAAGCCGTCGACGTAGAGCTTGGCGTCGCCCGTCTCGATGGGGCCGACCACGCCCAGGGTGTTGCTGGTGGACAGGTTGGCCGCCAGCACGCCGTTGACGTAGCCGCCCTCTTCGGAGCGCGCCTCATAAGCATAGATGTTGGGGATGCCGAAGGTATCGACCGTTGTGCCCCAGGCAAAGCTCGTGTCCGGGAAATCGGGGGCGATCTCCTGTAGCGAGCTGCCATACTGCGAGCCGTGGCCGATGACGAGGTCATAGCCCTGGCTGGCGTAGTCGCGCAGGGCGGCAGCCGCGTCTTCTACCACGAACATATTCTCCGAGTAGACAAACTCGAAGTTGTCCGCGCCCATCTCGTTCTGGATAGCCGTCAGGGCATCGAACATGCTCTGGCTGAAGGCCAGGTCATTGATACCGCTGGGCATGACGACGGCGACGCGGAAGGGGCCGGCGGCCTCTTCGG
>DAOSMQ010000066.1:0-7500 GCA_035372725.1 Promineifilum sp. (SeqCode) | reverse complement strand
TCTTCGGTCGGCGCAGCTTCCTCGGCCGTGGTCTCTTCCGTGGCCGCGGGCTGCTCTTCGACAGTCGTGTCGGTCTGAGCGCCGCCGCAGGCCACGAGAACCATGGCCAGGATTAGCAGCAAGCTCAGCCACAAAGTGCGTTTCATGTTCTTCCTCTCCTTTGCATTGTGCTTTTGGATTCGCATGGAAATGTTTTTCATTGATGGTGACGACGAATCAGGAGCGTAGGCCGCGGTGCGACCCCGCCCAACCAGTTGACAGCCAAATATCGGAGCGCATCACCTCCTTCAGGTGGATTATGTGCCGCGTTCATAGATAGCGCCGAGCGCCGACGGCTTGCGCACGCGCCCGGCCGAGAACATCAGGACCAGGATGGTCAGTACGTAGGGCATCATGATCAGCAGCTCAGAGGCGTCGAACGGAATGGGAATGTTGAGCGCCTGAATCCACAGCTGCAAGGCATTGACCATGCTGAACAGCAGCGCGCCAAACAGGACGCCATAAGGCCGCCAGCCGCCGAAGTAGACCAGAGCCACGGCGATGAAGCCGATGCCACTGGTCAGGTTCTGCTGGAAGACGTTCAGCAGGGCAATGGACAGCGACGCCCCGGCCACACCGGCCAGCGCGCCGCCCAGGGTGACGGTCATGTAGCGCGTCCGTTTGACGCTGACGCCCAGCGAGTCGGCCGCGGCCGGGTTCTCGCCCACGGCGCGGATCTTCAGCCCGAACGTCGTCCGGTAGAGCACGAACCAGGCCACCGGCACAAGCAGATAGGCCAGGTAGACCATGGCGCTCTGCTGGAACAGGATCGGGCCGACGATGGGGAGTTTGCTGAGCACTGGGATGGCCAGCGGCCGGAAGCCGCTGACTGTCTCCACTGTGCCCAACATCTTCTTGAATAGCAGCTCGCTCATGCCCAGCCCAAACAGGTAGACGCCGATGCCGCTGATGCCCTGCTCGGCCTGAAAGGTGACGCTGATGACGGCCATGGCCAGGCCCATCAGCGTGCCGACGAGGATGGACGCCAGCAATCCCAGCCAGGGGCTACCGGTGGTCAGAGTGACGTAGAAGGCGGCAAACGCGCCCATGAGCATCATGCCTTCGACGCCCAGGTTCAGTACGCCGCTGCGCTGGCCGAACATCTCGCCGATGGAGGCGAACAGATAGGGCGTGGCCAGGCGGATGCCGGAGGTCAGGATGCCGATCAGAACCGCTTCGGTAAATAGCTGGCTAATCACTGGACGCCTCCTTGCCCGCGACGGGGGCGACCGGCTTGATCGGCGCGCTGACCTTGGCCGCAGTCGCGGGCGGTGCGGGTTTTACGCCCCCGCTATCCGGCGGGCCGACGTTCGCGGCCGCCGCCGGTCTTTCCCCGGCTCCCCCGCCCCCCTGCTCTCCGGCGCCTTTACTACCCACCTCGACGACACCGATCTGCCGCCGCCGCGCCAGCCGCCGGCTAAAGATGTCGCTGCAGACGACGAAGACGACCACCAGGCCGTTCAGCGCGGTGATGAGCGCCGCCGGAACCTGCATCGCCCGTTGCAAGCTGTTGGCTCCGACGATGAGCGCGCCGAAGATGAACGAGGCCGGGATGGCCCCCAGCGGGTGCAGCTTGCCGAACAAGGCGGCGACGATGCCATTGAAGCCGGCGTTGCCGGTGAAACCGGCTGTTGAGCCGTCGGTGATCATGCGGTGGCTGACGCCGTAGACCTGCACCGCCCCGGCCAGCCCGGCAAACGCGCCGCTGAGCAGCAGCGCCAGGACGATGTTGCGCTTGACGTTGATGCCGGCGTAGCGCGAGGCGTCGGGGTTGAAGCCGACGGCGCGGATGCGATAGCCGATGGTCGTGCGCCACAGCAGAATGTAGACCACCACGGCCAGCGCGACCGCCAGCAGCGCCCCGGCATGCAGCCGCGTCGGCACCCAGCGCGGCAGGTCGAAAGCCGGGTTCAGCCGCGCCGTCTGGGGAATGGCCGAAGCCGCTTGCAGTTGCACCGGGTCGATCATCGGGCCGCGCAGCAGGAAGTTCATGAACTGCAGGGCGATGATGTTGAGCATGATCGTGCTGAGGATTTCGTTGACGTTGAAGTAGGCCTTCAGCAGACCGGGGATGCTGCCCCAGACCGCCCCGCCCAGGAAACCGCACAGCAGCGCCGCCGGCACGATGATGATGGCCGGCGCGTCGGGAAAGGATAACCCCAGCAGCGTCGCCGGCAGCGCCCCGGCAATGAACTGCCCCTCGCCGCCGATGTTGATCACCCCGGCGCGAAAGGCAATACAGATGCCCAGGCCGACCAGCAGCAGCGGCGTGGCCCGCACGATGGTGTCGGCCAGGGCGTTCTGGCTGCCGAACGCGCCTTCCAGCAGGGCGCGGTAGGCGACAAATGGGTTCGCGCCCAGCAGCTGGAGCATGATCGCCCCAACGGCCAGGGCGGCCAGCGTGGCCAGCAAAGGCAAGAGAAGATCGAACAACCGACCAAGCCGCGGATTTCTGACGAGGAAGTCGATCATGGGCTACTCCGCGCGGAGGGCACTATCCCTCATGAAAAGCTGTTCCCAGAGCCATTGGCGGCGAGACACGTAGGATGCGGCGCAGCGGACGCTGCCACCGCCGCGGCATGACCTCGATAAACCGCTCCGTGTAGTCGCTGCCGACGGCCAGCAAAACCAGGATCATCAATGCCCAGGGAATGGCATTGAAGGCGACTACCGAAACCTCCGGAAAGGCGCGCTGCAAGACTGTGGCCAGCGCCTTTGTTGCCCCAAAGAGCAGCGCGCCGAACGCGCCGCGAATGGGCGACCAGCCGCCGAAGATGACGATGGCCAGGGCGATCCAGCCGAAGCCGCGCACGTGGCCGTCAGACCAGCCGATCTTGACGTTGAGCGAGTAGGCTGCGCCGGCGATGCCGACCAGCGCGCCGCCGAGGATGGTATAGAGGTAACGCACCCGGTTGACATCGACGCCACGGGCAAAGGCAGCGGTCGGCCGTTCGCCCGCGCCCCGCAACCGTAGCCCCGCTTGCGTCCGGTTCAACCACCACCACGTCGCTACGATCAGCAAGATGGCGAAGTAGACGACGATGTTCTGGTTGAACAGGATCGGGCCGAGAATGGGCAAGTCTTTTAGCAGCGGAATGCCCGCCCGCGGCACGACGGCGCCGGTCATGCGGACGTAATTCTGGCCCAGGAAGGCGCTCAGGTCGTCGCCCAACAGCGTCAGCACGAAGCCGATGGCCACCTGGCTCTGGCCCAGACGGATGCTGCCGAAGGCCACAATGGCCGCGAAGATGGCTCCAACCACGGCCGCGGCCAGGAAGCCGAGCCAGTAGTTGTCGGTTTGCATGCCGACGACAAAGCCGGTCATGGCCGACATGAGCATCGTGCCGTCGAGGGACAGGTTGACGATTCCAGAGCGCTCGGTCAGGATTTCGCCACAAACGGCGATAATGAGCGGCGACGCTTGCAGGACAATGGAGGCCAGGACGGCAATGAGTTGGCTGTCGTTCATCAGTCGCCTCCCCGCGCGTGGGTCGAGATGTCGCCGGCGATGCTGTCGGCCGGGGCGGCCGGAATCGCTTCGGGCGCGTCGCCAGAGCCGGCCCTGGTCTTGCCAATGCCCAACTGCTTGGCCGAGCCAAAGAGCAGCACGAACAGCACCATCACGCCGGTCAAGATGCCGCCCAGAGCCGAGTGCAGTTGGGTCTTTAGCTGCAAAGTGATGCTGCCGTTGAGCACGACCGAGAAGAAAAAGGCAATGAAGGGCACTAACAGGATGCGATAGGCGGCCAGCATGACAATGAGGAGCGACAGAAAACCGATGCCGCCGGAGATGCTCTGTCGCAGACTGTCGAACCAGCTGAGGACGCGCACGGCCCCACCCAGCCCCGCCAGCGCGCCGCAGAACATCATCGCCAGGACTGTCTCGCGCTCGCTGGAGACGCCCAGCAGAAAGGCCGAGTGCGGGTTCTTGCCCAGCGCCTTTAGCTTCAACCCCCAGGTCGTGCCCCGCAAGATGAAGAACACGGCGGCAAAGGCCAGCCCGGCCAACACCAGCGACAGCGGGCTGAAGCGCGACTCCAGGAAGCGCGGCAGCAGGGCCGCGTCCTGGAAGGGGGCTGTGCCGCGGAACGTGCCGCCCTCCGGCGGCTGCCACGGCCCAGAGATGAGATAGTTGGTCAAAATGATGGCCAGGTTGTTGAGCGCCAGGCCGCCGAAGATTTCGTTGACCTTGCCGCGCGTCTTCAGCACCGCGGCAATGGCCGCCCACAGTGCCCCGCCCAGCATGGCCGCGCCAATCTCCAGAGGGATGAGCAGCCAGGCTGGCCCGCTGAGGCGTAGGGCCACCCAACTGGCGCAAATGGCTCCCAGAACGATCTGCCCCTCCACGCCGATGTTCCACAAGCCGGCGGTGAAGGTGACCAGCAGACCGACGGAGCACAGCACCATCGGAATCCAGAAGGCGACCACGCTGAGAATCTTGTCCGGCGTGCCGAAGGCCCCATCCCACATGGCCCGGTAGGCTTCGCCGGGGCTGGCGTGGAAGAGCAGCAGCAGACCGCTGGTAAACAGCAGCGCCGCGACCACGGGAACCAACGGCCACACGCGGGCGATCCAGCTGGCCCCGCTCGTTCGCGCCTGATTCATGCCTGGCCTCCGATAAGGTGACCCAGTTCCTCGGCCGTCGTCTGCGCCGCCTCAACGACCCGCGACATGCGCCCGCCAGAAAAGACGGCGATGCGGTCGCTGTGGGCGATGATCTCGTCGAGATCGGCCGAGATGAACAGGATAGCTGTGCCGTGTTCGCGGCGTTGATAGAGAAGTTGCCACGTGTAGTCGGCCGAGCGCACGTCCAGCCCGCGCGTCGGGTGCTCCAGCAGCAGCAACTTCAGCGGCGTGTTCAGCAGCGAGAAGAGCAGTCGTTGCTGGTTGCCGCCGGAGAGAGCGTCGGCGGTCGTCTCCGGCCGGCCAACGATCTGATAGGTGCTGATGCGCTGGCTCATCTCGGTCTCGTTGGCCTTCCAGTCGATGAAAAACTGCTTTTCCGGCCGGGCCAAGACCAGGTGCTCGGTCAGCGACAGGCCAGCCACCAGGCCTTCCTCCAGCCGCCCCGCGGCCACGTAGCCCATGCCATGGGCTTGCATGCGGTGATAGTTCCAGCCGGTCACGTCCTGCCCGCCGATGTAGACCTGCCCCTTCGACGGGGCCATCAGCCCGGCACAGACCTGCATCACCAGTCGCTGGCCGCTGCCCTCCAACCCGGCGAAGCCGAACACTTCGCCGGCGCGGACAGACAGATTGATGTCGGGCACGGTCAGTTCGTAAGTGCTGATGGTCACGTCACGCAGTTCCAGCACCGGCTGGCCCAACTGGAACAACGGCCGGCGGCTGCGCTGCGGCATGTGACCAAACATCATCTCCACCAGCAATTCATTGCCGCAGGGCAACGACTGGCCGCCAACCATCTTGCCGCGCCGCAAGACGTAGGCGTGGATGCATAGTTCCTGCACCTCTTCCAGCTTGTGGGAGACGAGAATGACGGTCTTGCCCTCCTCGTTGGTCATCCGGCGCATCGACTCAAAGAGAATCTCTTTCTGCTCCGCGCTGATGCCCGTGGTCGGCTCGTCGAGGATAAGCACTTGCGCGCCGCCGGCCAGCAAGCGCACCAGTTCCAACTGCTGCCGCTGGCCCATGGAGAGCGAGTCGATGGTGGCGTTGGGGTCGATGTCGAAACCGTAGCGCGCGGCCAGTTGGGCCAGTTCGTCGCGGGCGGTCTTATAGTCGAGCACGAGGCGACTGTCGCGGCCGAGGAGGTAGTTGTCGATGACGCGGAAAGGCGGCATGTCCAGCGGATCCTGATAGAGCATGCCCACGCCCTGGGCCAGCGCGTCGGCCGGCGATTGGAAGCGTACCGGCTGATCGTCCAGGAGGATCTCGCCGCTGGTAGGCGGTTGATAGCCGGAGAGAATTTTCATCAGGGTGCTCTTGCCGGCGCCATTCTCGCCGACAAGCGCGTAAATCTTCCCTGACTCCAGGGTCAGGCTGATGCCGTCATTGGCCTTGACCGCGCCAAAAACCTTTCGGATGTCCCGCAGTTCAACCCGCATATGACCTCCCGGTAGTCTGCCATGTGATGCCGCAGGCCAGTCACACGCGTGTGGCTCCTAGCGCCAACCCGCTCAAACAGAATAGCGAATAACCGGATGGCTGCCTACTGCCATTGATCCTGATTTCTATATGACATTCATCTATGACATGCGAAGGGCGCATGCCGCGATGAGTGTTAAAGGCAACAGCCAGGCTCGTTACGTCTCGCTCCGGGGCAGCTGCCCGGGTGTGTCGTCGGCCGGATAATCGGGGCTGCGCTCGATCAGAGGCTCGGCCGACAGCTTGCGACCGGCGTGTTTCTCAATGAGTTCCTGCTCCTGGCGCAGACGGGCGATGATATCATCGCGGCCGGCGGTCTGAGCCAGGGCCAGGGCGACGCCGGCCTCGCGGTAAGCGTCGTCGTAGCGCCCCTGCCGGCGATAGGCCTGGGCGCGCAGGGCGTGGAGTTCGGCGCGCTGCGCATCGGGCAGCCGGTCGGGGTCGTAGCCGGGCGCGGGCGTCAGGGCGGCGTCCATTGCCGCCTGGGCCGTCGCGCCATCGCCCTGCTGCAACGGCTGGAGAGCCAGCAGCCGGTAGGCCAGGGCGACGTCCGTCGGCTCGCGCAGCCCCAGCGCCAACGCCTGCCGGGCCGCGCCGGCGGCCTCGCGGCTGATCCCGCCGCGCGTCTGGGCGATGATGAGCGCCCGCTGCAAGTGTGCCTCGGCAAAGCGCGGGTACTGGGCCAGCAGGGCGTCTAGCGACCGGAGGGCCTGTTGTGGCGCGCCGCCGCGACGCAAGACCTCTATGCTGTGCAATTGCGCCAGCGGGTCGCCGCTCGCCGCGGACAGGTCGTGATGCGCCCGCGCGGTGGCCGTCTCGAACGCGGGCATCTCGAACGCGCCGGCCCGGTCGGCCCGCCAGAACCACAGCAGCAGCCCGGCGTGGGCGACGGCTGTGGCCAGGCTCAGCCAGGGCGTATTGCCAAAGGCGTAGATCGTCCGCCAGTCGCCAATGGGCAGGAACAGCGTCATGATGGGGTAGTAGAGCAGCGAGAAGTAGATTTGGAAGCGAAAAGCGCGCAACCCGAAGTAGCGTACGGTGCTGCTGGCGCTGCGGCGGGCCAGCCACCACAGCGTCGCCCCAAAGGCCAGCGATCCCAGCGTGCCGGCGATAGCGATGATCCAGTTCTGGGTGGGGCTGAAGCTGCCCTGGGGCACGACGTAGCCCCAGAAAACGCGGTAGCCGAACTCTATGACCTGGCCGCCGAACAGCCAGATGGCAACGGCATGCATCAACTCATGCACCAGGACCGCGGGCGGCACGCCGATGAAAAAGGCGGCCTGCTCGGCCTGTTGCTGCTTGGCCCTGGTCAGTGGCTCTTGCCGCCACTCGTCCCAGTTGCGGACGATCTGGATG
>DAOSMQ010000065.1:6878-8966 GCA_035372725.1 Promineifilum sp. (SeqCode) | reverse complement strand
CGCGGCCGCCTGGCGCGCCGCCCGCGCCGAATGCTTCCAGCACAGCGAGGTTGGCAGCGGCAAGCCGTTGGGAATCTTCCCGCGCTTCCTGCTGGTGCCGGCC
Source organism: Promineifilum sp. (SeqCode) (assembly GCA_035372725.1). Lineage (GTDB taxonomy): Bacteria > Chloroflexota > Anaerolineae > Promineifilales > Promineifilaceae > Promineifilum. Next base: position 8,863 of record DAOSMQ010000065.1, on the reverse strand, counting down.
GAGCTATATGACACGGCGCTGACCATCCTCGGCTATGGCGAGGGCATGCCCACGGTCTACACGCCGGAGGCCGTCGGCCGCGGCTTTGCCGACCCGCGGCCCATCCCGCTGGTCGTGCCCGACTGGACCGATGACAACAACTGGGCCTACGTGGTCGATCCGGCCGTCTTCCCGGTCATCCAGATGAGCTACAGCCAGGCTCCCGGCGGCCGGCGTCATCCCATCCCGGAGTTGTTTGCCGTCGTCAGCGAGACGAGTGGGCTGATGTTTAGCAACGACATCCTGCCCATCAAGGTGCGCGACGAGTTTGCCCTGGGGGTGAACGGCCACCGCGGCATCGGCAAGCGCAACGTGAGCTAAGAGCCGCGGCCGCGGGGCCACGGGCGCGACGACCGGCCGCGCCCGCGGCCCGCGCGGCCCGGCCAACAGGAGCCAAACCATGACCACCCTCACCCGCGCCGTCGCCGCTTCGGCCGATGATGCCGTCGAACTCAGCGGCGTGATGACCCTCAACGGCGTCAACCTCAACGCCAACAGCGCCGGCCAGAACATCGGCCTGCGCTTCGCCAACGTCACCATCCCGGCCGGCGCGACCATCACCGCGGCCTACCTGACGCTCAACGTCGTCTCGACCAGCTACGACGACCCCAACCTGACCATCCGCGGCAGCGGCGAAGCCACCACCACCACCTTCACCAGCACGACCAACGACATCACCACCCGCTTCAAGACGGCCGCCACCGTCACCTGGAACGCCGGCAGCATCGGCGCGGGGGCCAGGAACAGCCCCGACCTGAGCGCCATCCTCGCGGAGATTCTGGCCATCCCCGGCTGGGCCAGCGGCAACGCCATCAACTTCTACCTGTTCCCCAACGCCGGCTCCGCCTTGCGCGTCTACGCCTACGACAACGGCAGCAACGCGCCCCAACTGACCATCGACTACACCGAACCGGCCGCCGCTGGCCAACCGGCCCGCAGCCAGCACCAGTTCCGCCTGAGACGAGGTCTCTAAGCCATGTTCCTCAAACAATCCACCAGCGCCACCCTCACCCTCGGCCCCTTCGTCGATGACGCCGACGGCAAAACGGCCGAAACCGGCCTCGCCATCGCCCAGGCCGACGTCCGCCTGTCCAAAAACGGCGGCGCTTACGCCCAGAAGAACGACGCCACCAGCCCCAGCCACCAGGAGAACGGCTTCTACGCCTGCCCCCTGAACACCACCGACACCAGCACCCTCGGCCGCCTGCGCGTCGCCGTCTCCAAGACGGGCGCGCTCCCGGTCTGGCAAGACTTCGTCGTTCTGCCCGCCAATACCTACGACAGCCTCGTCCTTGGCAGTGACAGGCTCGACGTCGACGCCGCCCAGGTGACCGCCAACGCCATCACCAGCAGCGCCCTCGACGCCAGCGCCGCGGCCGAGTTGGCCGACGCCGTTTGGGACGAAGCCCGCGCCGGCCACACCAGCGCCGGCACCTTCGGCCTCTACCTCGACGCCCAGGTATCGGCCGCCGCCAGCCCACCCAGCGCCGCCACCATCGCCGACGCCGTGTGGGACGAAGCCCTCTCCAGCCACCTGGCCACCGGCAGCGCCGGCGACCAGCTCAACAACGCCGGCGGCGCCGCGGCTGACCCCTGGGCTGCGGCCTTGCCCGGCACCTACCCGGCCAACACGGCCGGCTGGATCATCGGCCAACGCCTCGACGCCCGGGTGTCGGCCATGTCCGGCAACAGCCCCGGCGCGGGCGCGGCCGAGTTCACCTACACCCTCACCGAAGCCAGCGCCGGCGACCCCATCGCCGACGCCGACGTCTGGGTCACCACCGATAGCGCCGGCGCGGTCGTCGTCGCCAGCGGCCGGACCGACCAGAACGGCCGCGTCACCTTTTACCTTGACCCCGGCACCGTCTACCTCTGGCGGCAAAAGTCCGGCTGGAACTTCGCCAACCCGGATGCCGAGACGGTGGGGTAGGGGATAGGGATTAGGG
>DAOSMQ010000065.1:0-6778 GCA_035372725.1 Promineifilum sp. (SeqCode) | reverse complement strand
CTAGCCCCTAACACCTAGCCCCTACTACAGGAGGAACACCGCATGAGTACACACACTGGAACCGGCCGCCGGGCCGAAGCGGCGGGGAGCGTGGCCGCGGCGGCCGTGCTGGCCAATTGCCGGGTGGCGCTGGACGACGCCGCCGCGGCCGAATTCAGCGACGCCGACCTGCTGACCTTTCTCAACGAAGCCATCCGCGAGTACAGCCAGCATTTGCCGCGTGTGGCCGAGCTGACGCTGACGGCCCTGGCCGGCGTGCGCCGCTACGCCCTGCCGGGCGACACGTGGGCCATCCTCGATGTGGAATACCCGGAAGGAACCGAGCCGGCCGTCTACCTGACCCGCCGGCCCTATAAAGGGCGCGCCTTCGCCGCCGCCCTGGACGCCTACGACTTCCTGCCCCGCCACGACCTGACCAACCCGCCGGCGCTGCTGCTCAGCTTCGATCCGCCCACCGGAGCGACGCTGCGGCTGCGCGCCACGCGGCCCCATGCCGCCCTGGCCTCGGTCAACGACTACCTGACCGTGCCCGACGCCCACCACCACGTCCTGCTGCAATACGTTCTCTTCGCCGCTGCGCGCCGCCTGCAGGCTGCCGAACAGGCCGCGCCCAGCGCCGGCAGTCTGCTCATGGCCCAACTGGCGGCCAACGCGCGGCGGCTGGAACTGGCCTACCTCAACGCCCTCAACCGCATCCTGACGCAGCGGACGGGCGAAAGCGCCGTCGTGTCCTGGGGAGCCGCCGGAGGTGGGCGATGAGGCGCGGCGTCGTCTTACCCGGCAGCACTCTGGGCGAGGAGGAGAGCGTCGCCACGGCGGCCGGACGCCTGAGCGCCGAGGATGTCATCACGCTGACGCAGGTTGCCGCCTGGTGGCGCTATCGCCTGGAGCGCGCCGACGCGTCCGATCCCGTGGCCAGCCTCATCGGCGGCGTGGACGCCAAAGCCACGACCACCACCAGCGACCTGGGCGGCGGCCTGCTCACGCTGACGCCTGCTCTCTTCGTCCCGCCCAACACCGGCCGCGCCCTCCTGCTCCACGCCTACGGCCACTCGACAAACCTCTACCCCCCCAGCGTCTATTCCCTGCTGGCCGTCGCCCACTGCTACAACGGCCCCATAGGCGCTACCGTCGAGGCCAACCGCGTCAGCTACATGCCGACCGGCGCTACTTCCCTCAACCTGCAGGCCGCCCTGACGCCGGGAACGAACGCGCTCGTGTTGTCGATTGTTGGCCTCACCGGCGTGACGATTGAGTGGATGGCGGACGTGTATTGGCTTGGGTAAAGGTAGGGGAGGGGCGCAGGGGACAGGGGCGGGTTCCGGCCGCTACGGAAGAGCGCTCTCCCCTGCTGCCCCGCTCCCGCTCACTCCGTGCTGACCTTCACCATCACCCGCGTGCCGCCGGCCGGGGCGCTGGCGATGGTCAGCAGGCCGCCGCCGCGTTCAACGCGCTCGCGCATGGACTTCAGGCCCAGATGGCCGGGGAACTCCTGGCTCATGTCGAAGCCCTGGCCGTCGTCGCAGACTTCCATCACCACGCGGCCGTTTTCGCTGACAAGACGCACTTCGGCGGCCGTCGCCCGCGCGTGCTTGACGATGTTGTGCATCGCCTCCTGGGCCACGCGATAGAGCATTTCCTTCTGCGCCGGCGGCACGTTGGGCTCCGGGCCAAACTCGGTCGTCACCGGAATCTGGTGGCGAGCGCTGAGGGCGGCCGTCTGCTTGCGCAGCGCGGCCACCAGCCCTTCCGTCTGCAACGACTCCGGCCGCAGCTCGAAGATGAGCGCCCGCATCTCGGCCATGCCCGCGTTGGCCTGGGCCAGCACATAGTCCAGCGGTTCGGTCAGCTTGCCGCGCGTGTCGTCGTCGATGGCCGCCGTCCGGTCGACGACGGTGTGGGCGGTGCGCGCCCCCAGGGCGATGCCATAAAGCGCCTGCGAGACAGAGTCGTGCAGCTCCCGGGCCAGCTTCTGCCGCTCCTCCAGCGCCGCCAGCTGGCCCGCCTGCTCATAGAGGCGCGCGTTCTCGATGGCCACGGCCAGCTGGTTGGCCAGCGCGCGCAACAGGTCGACATCGCTCTCGTCGAAGGCGTTGAGCGTCTCGCTCTGGATGTCCAGCACGCCGATGACGACCTCCTTGCTCTTGATGGGCACGACAACCTCGGAGCGCGTGTCCAGCCCCACCAGAGGCACATAGCGCCGGTCGCGGCTCACGTCGGGGCTGATCATCACCAGGCCGGTGCCCGCCGCCCGGCCAGTCAGGCCGTCCTTGCCGACGCGCAGGCGGCTGGGGCTGAAGAGAATCTCCCCCTTCGGCGACACCAGTTGGCCCGCCCCGGCGCGGTAGACAACCTCATCTCCCTCCACCAGGCCGATGCCGACGTGATAGTAGCCAAAGCGTTCATGGATGAGCGCGGCCGTCTCGCGCAGCAACCCGTCAAGGTCGAGAATGCCGGCGATGGACTGGCTGACCTGGTTGATGACCCGCAGCTGGGTGATGCGCTCGGCCTCAGCGGCGAAGAGGCGGGCGTTCTCGACGGCCACGGCCGCCTGGGCGGCGAAGGCCATGGCCACGCCCACGCGCGTCGGCGTGTAGTAGCCGCGCTCGCCGTGGACGAGGGTCATGATGCCCACGCGCTGCTCGCGGGCCATCAGCGGCAGGCTGAGGATGGAGCCGATGCTGTCCATGATGTCGGCGTTGCCCTGCTCGATGGCCACGCGCCGCAAGTGAAGCACGGCCGGCGACTCCTGGCTTGTGTCGGCCAGGAGCAGCGGCTCGCCGCGGGCCAGCATGGCTTCCGTCTCCGGCATGCCGGCCAGGTAGTAGAAATCGGCCAGGTCGACGTCCTCGCCGCGCTCCTCAAGCAGCACGGGCGTGTCGCCTTCCATAATGAAAAGCCGGGCGAAGCGAAAGTCCACCACCGCCCGCAGCCGGTCGAGGATCTGCGTCAGCAGCGGCGACAGGTCCAGCGTCGAGGCCACCTGGCGGCTGATCTCCAGCACCGTTTGCAGTTCGCGGGTGCGGTCGGCGACGCGCTGCTCCAGCTGAGCATAGGACGACTGTAACTCGGCCGACATATGGTTGAACTGCTCGGCCAGCGTCTCTATCTCGTCGCCCGTGGGGGCGCTGACGGTGCGGCCGAAGTCGCCGCGGGCCACCTGGCGCGCGGCCTCGACGAGGGCGTTAATCGGCCGGGTAATGCGCTGCATGCCCCCGGCGACGACCAGCGCGGGCACGATGATGCCCAACAACAGCAGCAGCGACAGCCCGGCGGCATAGCGTCGCAGCGGCGTCATCAGCGTGGCCCAGTCCTCTTCGATGACCAGGCTCCAGCCGGTGCCGGGGATGGGGCCATAGCTGGCCAGCGCCTCCTTGCCGGCCGAGGTCGTCCGCAACGCGCCGGCGCCACCCGACAGCGCCGGGCCGACGACAGGATGATCGTCGAGCGACCGGCCCGCGGCGGCGTTGTCCTCAGGCGTGGCGAAGATGAGCCGCCCGGCCGCGTCAATGACGTAGGCCTGCCCCTTGCTGTCCAGCCGCAGGCGCAGGAGCGTGCCGTAGAAGGCGTTGAGCACATCTGGCCCGACGCGGAACTGGCCCACCAGCACGCCGCGCAATTCGTTGCGCGCCGTTCGCACTGGTACAGCCAGGGCCAGCGCCGGTTCGCCGCCGCTCAGACTGTTGCTGATCAGATTGGAGAAAGACGGGCGGTTGGGGTTCTGGATGATTTGGCGGAAAATGGGCTGGGCCGACCAGTCGTCGCCGGCGGTGCCGGCGGCCGGGTAAGTGGCCACAACCCGGCCGAGGTTGTCCAGCAGGGCGACGCCACCGTCGAAGTAGGTGAGCCGGTTGGCCATTCCCGACAGGTTGCTACCGAGGGCTTCCTCGCTATCGCCGGCGGCGGCCAGGTCGCGGGCCACGCCGGACAGCAGCTCCGGGTACTCTTGCAGGCTGGCGCTCAGTTCGGCGGCCGACAGGCGGGCCAGCTCCCGGTCGCGGTCGATGACCAGGTCTTCGGCAACGGCCTGCGCGGCGAAGTAACTCAGCACGGCGACAAGCAGGTACATCGCCACGGCCGGCAGCAGCGCCAGGGTTAGAATCTTGGTCCGCAGCGAGCCACGCATGGTCATGTTTCGTCCGTTCCCGCCCGTTGGGGCCGGGCTACGTGCCGGCCCTGGCCAACCCCGGCGCACACGTGGCGGGCGCGCACGCAGGCGCGTCCCTACGGTTGCAAGGCCTCGATCTCCTGGCAGGCCTGCGCCAATCGCGCCGCCGGTTCGGCCTGGCCCAGAGACAGGATGTCCTCAAAGGCGGCGTCGGTGATGTCGCGGACGCCGATCATGTTGGCAAAGACCTCGGCCGTGACGGAATAGCCGCGCGTGTGGCCGTCGGCGAAGACAGACAGGTCAAGGTCGGCTGTCTGCTGCGGCAGATCGGCGCGCACCAACTCGGCCCATTGGTCTACCAGCGAGGCGCGCGCCGGTTGCAGGAAGCTGGCCCGCGCCATGGCCAGGCCATACTCCTCGCCAACGAGAAACTTCAGCAACTCCCACGCTTCGGCGGGGTGCTGCGTGTTGGCGGCAATGGCGAAGCCGTCAGTGGTGGCCAGCGTCGCCCGGCGCGCCGGGCCGACGGGGAAGGTGGCCACGCCGACGCGGAAGGGGGCATTGACGAGGATGTCTTTCAATGCCCAGGAGCCGTCTTCGACCATGGCCACGCGCCCTTCCCAGAAGGCCCGCCGCGTCTCCAGCTTGTTGAGCGCCAGCGGCGAGGCCATCACGCCGTCGTCCTGGAAGCGTGCCCGCAGCCACTCCAGCGCGGCCACGGCCGGGGCTTCGTCCAGCACGCAGTCGGTCGGGTCGTCGGGGTTGACGAAGTGGCCGCCAAAGGCGTTGACGTGAATCTGCACCCGGTCATAGATGGGGTCGAGCGTGCTGCCCCAGACGCGGCCGTCGGCCGACGTCAGCGCGGTCATGTCCGCCAGGTAGTCGTCGTAAGTCCAGTCGGCGCCGGGGTAGGCCAGGCCGGCGGCATCGAACATGTCCTTGTTGTAATAGACCGCCAATGCGCCGTGGTACTTGGGCAGGGCGTATTGCACGCCATCGGCGGTGAAAAACGATTGGTACTGCGCCTCGTCCCACTCGGCGATGGTCTCGGCCGAGAGGTCGCGCTGGACATAGGGGGCCAGGTCAAGCAGATAGCCGGCCTGCGCCCAGGCGGGGAAGAAGTCACAGCAGCCGGAAATCACGTCGGGCGCGGAGCCGGACTGGAACATGGCCGGCATTTCGCCGGGCACGTCCTCGGGGTCGGGCGTGTAGAAGACGCGGATATTGGGGTGGGTGGCGTGGAACTTGGCCAGCTGTTCCTGGGCCATGCCGGGAAACCAGTCGGTGCGCCAATCCTGGTAGACGAGCTGGACGATCTCGCCCTCGGTCGCGGCCGCAGCCGTTTCCGGGGCGGGCCCAGCCGGCGGGTTGGTCAGGTCGGCGGCGCCGCTGGGCGCGCACGCGGCCATGACCAGCAGGAAGGGAAGGAAAAGCAAGCGGCGTTTCACATTCATGGCCACTATTATACGCATCGCGTCGCCGGCCGGAAAATCCGCGCCGCGCGCGCCAGAAAGCGGGCACAAAAGACAAAGGGGCGGGTTTCTGAGGCCCGCCCCTTGTGGAACAGCAAAGACGTAGAGTCACGAGGCCCTGCCTCGTGCGTGATCAGCTGCCGGGATGGTGCAACTGGCCGCGGAGAGCGCCGGACGGGTAGTCGGCGTTGTGGACGTTGACGTAGTAATCGCGCGGGCTACGCAGGATGGCCCGCAGCAGCATCGGGTCCACATTCTGTATACAGCCGGAGGAGTGGCCGTCGGTCGGCGCGCCCAGAGGCACAACGACCGGGCCGGCGACCGTCGGGTCGCCAACGTGAATGTGGGCGGCCGTGGCCGGGGCGATGCGGCGCACAACCAGGTTGTAGCACAGCTGGTGGCGACTCATATTGATCTTAATGGTCGCCTCGCCGCTGCCGTCAGGGTCGCCGGGGCCGGGGACTTCGTTGGCCCCCCAGAGCGAGGTCGTCCGGCGCAGTGAGTCGCCGGGGGCGGCAAAGGCCGCCACGGCAATGGCCAGGGTGAGCATCAGGGCCAGCAGGACAATCAGAACGGTGGGAATACGTCGTCTCAACACAGCGCAACTCTCCTCAATCGAACGCCCGTAGGGCCGCGCAAACACCGGTAGCCGTTATTGCGGCGGGCCTGTCTTACGTCGGTGCGGCGATGAAGTGTTGCGAGTGACTGGACCCGCTAAGAGAGCAGCATCATAGCATAGTACCAATGGACTAGTCAACAGGTGGACGACCGTCCATTTCCCTTTCCCATGAACTTCACATCTACGCGGCGGCGTCTGCTGAATGACCCAGGCTGCCGGGCATCTCGGTGGCCTTTGCGGGGCGCGAGCGGGGCGCGAGCGGGCACAGGTAGTTGTTCGCCGAGCGTCGGCCTACCCCGCCCCGAGCAGCTCTTCGAGAGACTCGGCCGTCAGCAACCGCTCGGTCACGGAATTCAGCCCCTCAGGGCTCAGCTTGATGAGTCGGTCGTGATACAGGGCAGCGACTCCACCAAACCTCTTCGCGATGAGTCTCGCCAGAAGCTCGAGCTGCCCCTCGACGCGACCCTCGCTCAAGGCCTCTTCGCGCCAGGTTGCTCGGGTGCGCTCGGCGTCTTGGCGCAGACGCAGCAGCTCTTGAACGCTCGGATCCTGGGATAGTGCGCGCAGGGCCTCTTCGGC
>DAOSMQ010000064.1:7104-9079 GCA_035372725.1 Promineifilum sp. (SeqCode) | reverse complement strand
CACGCCCGATGCAACCCCGTCCGACGTAGCCACGCCGGAGAGTGCCCCCGCCGACGCCGATGCCACCGGTTTCACCAGGCAGGTCGTGGCCACCAACGTCAAAAAGACCCATGCCACCGCCGCGGCCGACTACGACAGTGACGGCGACATCGACTTTGCCGTTACGGATTATGTCAACAACCTTGTGCTCTACTACCGCAATAAGGGCGGCAACCAGTACGAGCGCACCGTCCTGGATGGTAACCTCAAGGGCGCTTACCCGATCGGCCTGGGAGATGTCAACAAGGATGGCAAGATGGACATTGTCGCCGCGGGCTATCTGGCCGACACCTTTGTCTGGTATCGCAACGATGGCAAGGGCAACTTCACACGTGTCATCATCGATACCCACGCCAATGGCGCGCATTCAATCGTCGTCGTAGACCTCGACAAGGACGGCGACAACGACCTGGTGACCGCGTGGCAGGACGGCAATACGATTGCCTGGTATGAGAACACCGGCGGCAACAAGTTTACACGCCGGATTGTCGACACAAAGTCGCCCAAAGCCAAGCGCGCCGCGGTCGCCGACATAAATGGTGATGGCGACCTTGACATCGTCAGCGCCAGTTTCGGCGGTCAGGTGACCTGGTTCGAGAACAACGGCAACGAGCAATTCACCAAGCACGTCATCGACGCGGCGGCACGTGGCGCTTACTACGTCTCCCCGGCCGATGTCGACAAAGATGGCGACATGGACATCTACGCCGCCATCCGGCGCGAGTCAGCCATTGTCTGGTATCGCAACGACGGCGGCGGCAAGTTCTCCTATCACGTGATCGACAACAAAGCCGCTGGCGCGCGCACCGTTCTTGGCGTCGATTTCGACAAGGACGGCGACATGGACGCCCTGGCCGCCAGCGTGGACAACGACAGCGTCATCTGGCACCGCAACGACGGCAAGGGCAACTTTACCCGCGTTGTCCTTGACACTAAAATTGATGGCCCCTACGGTCTGGAGGTCGTCGATATCAACAAGGACAACAAGCTCGATCTGTTGGTGGCCGCGAACATGGCCGGCGAGATCGTGCTCTATCGTCGCAACTAGGGCGCTGCCCTAATCGGTCAGATCGACCACGCCGTTCGACAGGACGATCTCGTCCCGTTCGGCGACCTTACTCTGGAAGAGGACGCGCGTCATGCCGTCCTCTTCTTTTTGTTCCCGCCACATCGCGGTGATGATGGTCTCGCCGGGGAAGACGTGGCGGGCAAAGCGAGCCTTGATGCCGGCGATGCGGGCCGGGTCATTGCCGGCGAAGTCGCGCAATACGGCCCGCCCGGCAAAGGCGAAGGTACACAGGCCGTGCAGAATGGGCCGCGCAAAGCCGCCGGCGGCGGCGAAGGCGGGGTCGGCGTGCAGCGGATTGCCGTCGCCGGAGGCCAGCCGATAGAGCAGGGCCTGGTTATCGGTCGTGGCCTGGGCGCGCGTGGCGTCGGGCGGGCGCTGGGGCAGGGCGAAGGCCGCCGCCGACGGCCCGCGCTCGCCGCCGAAGCCGCCCAGCCCGCGAATGAACAGCGATGAGCGGTTATAGGCCAACTCCGCGCCGCTCTCGTCGTAGCTATGGACATCGAGCAGCACCAGCGCGGCCGACCCCTTGTCGTAGATGTCGGCGATGTGGGCGCGGTGGGTGACGGTCGCTTTCGTGGGCAGCGGCCGGCGCAGCTGCAAGGCCTGCTCGCCGTGCAGCAGCAGTGCCGGGTTGAAGCGCAGTCCCGGCACGGCGGTGATTTGCCACAGCAAGGCGAACGGGAAGGTGACACCGAAGGTCGGCAGCGCCCGAAAGCCGTCGCCGGAAAGCTCATAGACGAAGGGCAACTCGGCCGGGTCGAGCGCGTCGGCCGCCGCGCCGACGGCCAGCGCGTAGAGGCTGACCGCCTTCTCGTCGTAGCTGGTCGTCACCGGCGCGAACTCGTAACCGATGGCGTCGCGCGGGCC
>DAOSMQ010000064.1:0-7004 GCA_035372725.1 Promineifilum sp. (SeqCode) | reverse complement strand
GCCGTCGCGCTGCCCTGCAAGTTGGCCACGACGGGCGCGAACGAATCTGTGGGCGTCGTCGGGTAGGTCGGGTCGTCGAAGGTATCGATCTCTGCCCAGCGCGCGGCGATGGCCTCCGGCGTCAGCGCGTCGGTCAGGGCGAAGAACGCGCCGCGCCCGCGCTGCCAGCGCACCCGCGCCACCCAGCCCGCGCCGACCTCGAAGGTGTGGCCGGTTTCACTGCTGCTCTCGTGGCAGAGGTAGGCCACCAGCGGGGCGACGTATTCCGGCCGCAGCGCGGCGACCAGTTCCGGCGGCAGGATCGTCTCGGTCAGGCGCGACCCGGCCAGCGGGGCGATGGTGTTGACCAGGACGTTGCGCTTCTGGCCTTCCACGGCCAGCGTCTGCGCCAGGCCCAACAGGGCGAGCTTGGCGCTGCTGTAGTTGGCCTGGCCGAAATTGCCGTAGAGGCCGGCGGCCGAGCTGGTCATGACGATGCGACCATAGCCCTGCTCGCGCAGGATGGGCCAGGCGGCGCGCGTCACCTGGTAGCCACCGTAGAGGTGGACGCGGTAGATTTTGTCCCAGTCCTCAGCGCTCATCTTGTGAAAGCTGACATCGCGCAGGATGCCGGCATTGTTGATGACGATGTCGAGGCGGCCGAAGGCATCGAGAGCGCTCTGGACGATGAGCGCGCCGTCTTCAACGGAATGGTAGTCGGCCACGGCCGTGCCGCCCGCGGCGCGGATTTCGTCCACGACGCGGTCGGCGGCCGTCGTCGCCGCGCCCTCGCCGTGCATGCTGCCGCCCAGGTCGTTGACGACGACACTGGCCCCGCGCGCGGCCAGCAGCAGGGCATAGGCCCGCCCCAGCCCCCCGCCCGCGCCGGTGACAATGGCCACCCGTCCGTCAAAGCGCAGTAGGTCTGTCATGCGATTACTCCTTGCTGGTTGTAGAACGGGTCGTTGACCCGTCGGCTTTGGCCCTGCTCGGAAAAGAGACGGGTTGCCAACCCGTGCTACAGGCTTTGGCCTTGCTCGAAAAAGAGACGGGTTGCCAACCCGTGCTACAGGCTTTGGCCCTGCTCGGAAAAGAGACGGGTTGCCAACCCGTCCTACAGGCCCCGCAGTTTGGGGTTATTCGCGTGCCGCTCCGCATCTCGCGCCGTCTTCTTGACCATTGTCGCCTCGAAGGCGGCTGTCAGGTCGACGCCGGTCTGGTTGGCCAGGCAGATGAGGACGAAGAGGACGTCAGCGAACTCGTCGGCCAGTTCGCGGCCGCGGTCGGACGCCTTGAAGCTCTGGTCGCCATAGAGGCGCGACATCAGCCGGGCGACCTCGCCCACTTCCTCGACCAGCACAGCCAGATTGGTCAGTTCCGAGTAATAGCGCACGCCGACGGTGCGAATCCACGTATCGACCTGCTGCTGGCATTCTCTGAGGGTCAGGTCCATGTCCGGCTCCGGGCTTAGTGGGGCAGCAGATGATAGAACGTTGGCGGGCAGCGGCGGGCGACGACAAGCTCGGCGGCGTAGGCCACGCGCAACAGCAGATGCTCCTCCCACGGCCGGCCCATCGCCTGCATGGCCGTCGGCAGGCCGCGCGGGTCGTAGCCAACCGGGAAGGCGATGGCCGGCAGACCGGTCAGGTTGGCGGGCATGGCGAAGCGCATCAGCTCCGTCACCGTGTTCAGGTCCGACCAGCCGTCGGCCTCGCAGTTGTCGGGGACGACGGGCGCGGTGACGGCCGTGGCCGGCGTCAGGATGACGTCGCAGATGGCCAGGGCGCGGCGGAAGTGGTCGATAGCTCGCGTGCGCACACGCTGGGCTTGGAGGTAGTCAGCCGCCGTAGCCGCCCGGCCGAGGGTCAGGTTGACGCGCGTGGAGGGGCTTAGCTCGGCCCAATGGTCTTCGTAGGCGGCCATGTTGGCGGCCATCTCGGCCAGGATGGTCAGCGCCTGGGCCACGCGCATCTCGTCCAACTCGGGGATCTCGACCTCGTGCACCGTTGCGCCCATTTCCACCAGGCGCTCGATGATGGCGCGACAGTCCTCGACGATCTGCGGGTCGGCGTGCTCGAACCAGGGTGCGTAGATGCCCAGGCGCACGCCGCGCAGATCGGCCACGTCCCACTGGTCGAGGCTGACGGGCGGTTGGTGCAGGCTGTTGGGGTCGTCGGGATCAGGCCCGGCGATGCAGGCGTAGACCAGGGCGACATCGCTGACCGTCGCGCCAATTGGCCCCAGATGGCCCATCGACCAGGTCAGTGGGGCCGCGCCGCGCTCGCTGACGCGGCCGAACGTCGCCTTCAGGCCGACCAGGCCGGTCAGCGCCGCGGGGATGCGAATGGAGCCGCCGCCGTCCGCGCCGATGGCCACCGGGCAGAAACCGGCGGCCACGGCCGCGGCCGAGCCGTTGGAGCTGCCGCCGGCATGGCATTGCAGGTTGTAGGGGTTGCGGATGATGCCGTAATGCTCGTTGAAGCCGTCGGGGTTGATGCCGATCTCGTGCATGTTGGTTTTGCCGAGCAGCAAGGCTCCGGCGGCGCGCAGTCGGGCGACGACGGTGGCGTCTTGCGTCGCCGGCGTCTGGCCCAGGAAACTCGTGCCCACGGTCGTGCCATAGGGAACCTGATCGACCTCGTCCTTGACGGCCACGGGCACGCCGTCGAGCAAGCTCAGCGGCCGGCCGGCGCGCAGCCGCTCGGTGGCGGCGCGGGCTTGCTTCAGCACGTCGGCGCGGTCGATGGCCCGGAAGGCGCGCAGCGGCCGGGGGTCGTCGTCGGCGTCGGCGACGGCCGCCAGCGCCATCTCGGCCACGGCTTCGGGTGTCGTCGTGCCGGCGCGATAGGCGCGGGCGTAGTCAGACACACTGGCGAACGGCTCGCGGTTTTCGCGCCGCAGAAGCCGGTCTTGCAGCGCGTCCCAATCGAGCGGCGGCGCGTCACGCTGCGTCCCGGCCTCGGCCAGAGCCAGCGGGTAGAAGGTCGGCGCGTCGCTGAAGGTCTTGGCGCGCAGATCGATGATGCCGCCCTGCTTGAGCAGTTGGCCGGTCAGAGCGCCACTCAGCGGCCGGCTGTCAATGGCGGCAGCGAACATCCGCAGAGTGCGTCCGCGCAGGGTGGGCAGATCGAGGCTGGCGAGGTTGTAGGTCATGGTGTCGCTCCAGGGTGCTTATGACCGCCGATACCACCAGATCGTGGCGCCCAGGGCGATTGCGCCGAGGGCGATCCAGTTAAACGGACGCGGCACGAGCGCGGCCACGGCCAGCCCGCCGAACATGCCCAGACCAATGCCCAGAAACGCGCCGATGATCCTCTTCTGCATCGGGTCAAGCTTGTTGCCGCGCTCGAAGGCGGCCACGGGCAGCGTCCAGACGGAGAGGGCAAAGAGGAAGAAAAGCGAGCCGACCATGACGGCGGATAGACCGCCGTAGGCCCCTTGCAGGGCGTACATGACGCCGATGCCGACGGCGATCAGGGCCAGTGTGATGACGATGCGAATGGTCATAGGCGGCTCCGGGTGGGGACAGGCTATGGCAGCGACGAGTCGGACGTCAACTGCTCCTCTGCCCGGGCGGGGCCACGGTCGCGCACAAACCAGAGGGCGACCAGCAGTATGAAGCCTCCATAGAAGCCCAGCAAGACGCCCCCGCCCATAGCCAGCGCCGGGGCCAGGCTACCGGTGGCGACGAACGAGACGATAAGGGCGATGACGCCGGCCAGAATCAGACCGCCGGCGGTGTAGACGAGGCAGCCGGGCACGCCAAAGCTCGGCTCGCGCCGGCCGCGCAGGTGGAGCGCGAAGTCAACCACACCACCCAGCAGAGCGACGGCCGCGCCGATGGCCAGACCGATCAGGAACATCGACAGGTTACTGCTAGTGTCCATGGTGCCTTTGTGGGAACAGGGGTTGTAAAGCGGAAGCTAAGCGTATTCTAAGCCCGCTGGGCCGGCGATGCAAGCCTCTGCCCCGTGGCCAGCAAGACGTTGTTCCACAGCCAGCCCTGGGGGTCGATTGTCTTGCGCCGATGGACGGCCAGAGGGATGGGCACGTGGGTATACTCGTTGTTCCAATAGCCGACGACCATGTTGGTGCGGCCGCTCATGGCGGCGTGAACGGCGTTATAGCCCAACAGCAGGCCATAAGCGGAGTCGTAGGTGTTGGCCGGCAGGCTGCGGATCGTGTAGCTGGGGTCGATGTACTTGAGATTGACCGGCGGGCCCAGTTCCTTGAAGGTGGCATTGATGGCCTCGCGTAGGAAGAGGCCAATGTCGCCCAGCTTGACGTTGCCGGAGGCGTCACGGGCGTTGCTGCGACCGACAAGCTCCTGGCCGGCCCCCTCGGCCACGACGATGACGGCATGGCCGCGCTCGGCCAGCCGGTCGCGCAGCGCCGCCAGCAAGCCCTCCAGCACGAACGGCACTTCGGGCACTAGGCAGAAGTTGACCCGGCTATCGGCCAGCGAGGAGTGAGCGGCGATGAAGCCCGATTCGCGGCCCATCAGTTTCACCAGGCCGATGCCGTTGCGGGTGGCCAGCGCTTCGCTATGCGCTCCCTCGATGACGCGCCGGGCCTCGGCCGTGGCCGTGACGAAGCCGAAGGAGCGCTCGATAAAGGCGATGTCGTTGTCGATGGTCTTGGGCACACCGACGACGGCGATGGGCAGGTGGCGACGGGCGATCTCGGCGGCGATGGCTGCCGCGCCGCGCAATGTGCCGTCGCCGCCGATGGTGAACAGGATGCTGACGCCGCGGGTCACGAGCGTATCGACCATCCGGCTGACGTCCTGGTCGCCGCGCGACGTGCCCAGCACCGTGCCGCCAAAGTCGCTGATCATTTCCACCCGCGCCGGCGTCAGGGCCACTGGCTCGTGGTCGGGGCCAGGGATCAACCCCTCGTAGCCATAGCGGAAGCCGTCAATCGCTTCGACGCCATAGTGAAAGTGCAGGCTCAGGACAATGGCGCGGATGACATCGTTGATGCCGGGGCACAGACCGCCACAGGTGACAATGCCCGCGCGCAGTCCTCGCGGGTCGAAGAACAACCGCTCGCGCGGCCCGGCGCGCTCGAAGGAAGGCAATTCGCGCCCCTCGTCGATCAGGCGGCGGACGACGGTTGGGTCGCTGTGGTAGAGGATGCGCTCGTCGTCGGACGTCAGGCAGCTCACGCGCATGGGCGTGGGCCGCGTCGCCGGGCCAAGCCGGTCGATGGCGAAGCCCAGGCCGAGGTCATCCAGAAAGGTGAGGTCGTTGTTTTCTGACACGTGGCATTGACTCCCTAGGCAAGGGATAGCGGCTCGTCGTTGGCCAGGGCCGCGTCGAGGCGCGGGTCGGTCACGGCGATGTGGTCAATGGGCGCGCGGGCGAAGCGCAGGGCCGCGGCCCGGGCGCGGCCGTCGCGCTCATGGGCCAGCGACCACTCGGCCGCCTCGACCAGCAGCGCCAGAGCCAGCGCCCGGCCGAGCGTCAGGCCAAAACGGCGCGCGCCGGCCTCCAGCACTGTGCGGTTGGCCGCGGCGGCGTCGCGCACCCAGCTCAGGGCGTGATCGACAGCGGCCTCGGCCTGGCGGGCGGCCCCGACCAACGCGGCGTCGCGCGCGTCCGCGGCAATGTCGCTGACTTTGCGACGCAGCGTCTGCAGGCCGGTGTCGCCGTGGGCCAGCGCCCGCAGCGCGTCGAGGGCCAGGACGTTGGTTGTGCCCTCCCAGATGGGCAGCACCTGACTGTCGCGCAACAGCAGCGGCAGACCGGTGTCCTCGACGTAGCCCGCGCCGCCGTGGGCCTCCAGCACCTCGCTGGCCACTTCGACGGCCTGCCGCCCGGTGGTCAGCTTGGCGATGGAGGTCAGCAGGCGCAGCAGATCGGCTTCGGCCGGGGCGATATCGCCGGCTTCGTCCGCGCCGATGAGTTCGACGAGGAAGAAGCTCAGGTGGAAGGCGGCCTCGGTCTCGGCCTGTAAGCGGGCCAGGGTGTCGATGTGAAGCGGCTGGCGAGCGAGGAGCGCGCCGAAGGCTTCGCGGCGTTGCGCATAGTCTCGCGCCAAAGCCAGACCGCGCCGCATCGTCGCCGCGGCCATCACGCTATTCCAGGTGCGCGTCAGGTGGAGCATGGGGATGATGTTGCGCACGCCGTTGTCGAGGCCCATGACCGGCGTGGCCGGCGCGCCGTCGAGCAGCAGTTCGGCCGTCGGCACCTTGCGCGTGCCCAGCTTGTCCTTCAGCCGGTTGACGCTAATGGCGTTCAGCCGCCCGTCCTCGTCGCGCAGTTCCAGGTAGAACAGCGCCAGCCCGCGCCCGCCCGGCCCGTTGCCCTGCGGCCGGGCCAGCGTCAGCGTCATCGGCGAAGTCGTGGCCGAGGTGAACCACTTGCGGCCATAGAGCCGCCAACCGCCGGCGTCGCGGCAGGCGATAGTCTCCGAGCGGCCCACGTCGCTGCCGCCGGTCGATTCGGTCATCCACTGGCCGCTCGTCCAGAACGCGGCCGGGTCGCGGCTGGTCAGGTGGGGCAGGGCGCGGTCGATGAGGGCGCGGTTGCCACTGAGTTGCAGCGTGCGCGCCGCGCCATCGGTCATGGCCAGCGGGCAGGTGTAGACGTCGGTCGAGGGGTGAAAAAGGTAGGCCAGGGCGAATTGGACGGCGCGGGAGAGCGGGCCGTAGCGGCGCTCGTAGGCCGTGGCCACCAGGCCGAACTCGGCCGCCAGCCGCTCGGCCCGCTGCCACAGCGGCGTGACGACGATGCGATCGACGCGCTCGCCCCAGGCGTCCCACTGCGTCAGCGCCGGCTCGTTCAGCCGGTCGGCCAGTTGCAGCTCGTACAGCGCGCCGCCGCTCATCTCGCCCATCTCGCGCAGCGCCGGCTCGACCTCGGCCAGCACATCGGCCGGCAGGCGGCGCTTCAGATAGGCGCGCAGCACGCGGTCGGCGTCGTACTGGTTGCCCAGGCGGGGGGCGGGCTGGTTAAAAGGTTGGAAGTGCATCAGGCCCTCCACAATTCAGACTATGGCTCCTGCGCCCGGTAGGCGTGGAG
>DAOSMQ010000063.1:0-9121 GCA_035372725.1 Promineifilum sp. (SeqCode) | reverse complement strand
CAACGACAAGAACGGATTATAGCACGACGGCCGCCTTTGTCAACTGCGATTGACGATCCAGGACTTTGCCAGAGTCACTCCCGGCGCGCCGACCTGACAGGTGGGCGACCACGCATGGGACTGCCACCACAGAACGACTGGCCGCCTACCTGTCAGGTCAATGGTCGCTCGACGACTTTGGCAAAGCCCCGATTGACGATCGCCCGGCACCGGCCTATAATCCCGCTGGTTGTTAGGCAAGACGCCCGACAGCGACAACTGAATCGCAGTCTTGCGGGTGCACGGGTGACCGGGCTGAGACGCTTTGAGCGAACCGCCGAACCTGATCCAGGTAATGCTGGCGTAGGGAAATGACAGAAATCGTTTCGCGCCCCTGGTCTTAGGGGCGCGTTTCGTTGGGGGCGGCGTGCCCGCCCTGCGCCCCTGAGGAGAGGAAGACCATGCAACGCTTGAAAGGACTTACGGCTCTGGCGCTCCTGTTGGTTGTGTTGTTGGCCGCCTGTGGCGGCGCGGCCGAGACGGAGGGCACGACTGTCCGCTTGATGACCCACGACAGCTTCGACATCAGCGCCGAAGTGCTGGCCGCGTTCGAGGCGGAGACGGGCATCACCGTGGAGGTGTTCAAAGCCGGCGACGGCGGCGAGGCGCTCAACAAGGCCATCCTGTCGAAGGACGCGCCCCTGGCCGACGTCTTCTATGGCGTCGATAACACCTTCCTGCAACGGGCGCTGGACAACGACATCTTTCTGCCCTATGACTCCCCCGCGCTGGCCGACGTCCCCGCCACGCTGCAACTGGACCCGCAGCATCGCGCCCTGCCGGTCAACTATGGCGA
The DNA here is from genome assembly GCA_035372725.1 of Promineifilum sp. (SeqCode). Lineage (GTDB taxonomy): Bacteria > Chloroflexota > Anaerolineae > Promineifilales > Promineifilaceae > Promineifilum. The sequence continues at coordinate 8,286 of DAOSMQ010000063.1, read as the reverse complement.
CGTCTGCCTGAACGTAGACGTGGCCTGGTTCGATGAACGGGGGTTGCCACCGCCAGCCAGCCTGGATGCGCTGGCCGACCCGGCCTATGCTGGCCTGACCGTCGTCGAGAATCCGGCCACGTCCACGCCGGGCCTGGCTTTCTTGCTGGCGACCATCGAGACGTATGGTCAGGATGGCTACCTCGGCTACTGGCAGCGGCTGGTAGACAACAACGTGCTCGTCGCCAACGGCTGGGAGGAGGCCTACTACACTCACTTCAGCGCCGCCTCGGAGGGCGACCGGCCCATCGTCGTCAGCTACGCCAGCAGTCCGGTGGCCGAGGTCTACTTCGCCGAGACGCCGCCGGAGACCGCGCCGACGGCCGCTGTCGTCGCCGACGGCGCTTGCTTCCGGCAGATCGAGTTTGTCGGCATCCTCAGCGGCACAGCGGTGGAAGACGCCGCCCGGCAAGTGGTTGACTTTATGTTAAGCAAGCCCTTCCAGGAGGACATCCCCCTCAAGATGTTCGTTTATCCGGCCAACGAGAAGGCCGTGCTGCCAGAAGTGTTCACGCAGCACAGCCACATCCCGGCCGCACCCGTGCAAATGGACCCGGCCCGCATCGCCGCCAACCGCGAGGCGTGGATTCAAGCCTGGACGGAGACAGTGCTGCGTTGAGGAGCATGAGAAGGCGGGAAATGTATCCGTGGCTTTATATCCTGGTACATTCGCCGGCGCCGACTCTGTGTTATGGTAGGAGTTAGACCATGATGGAGTTGAGCAATGGCAACTGAAGCAGAACGCGCCGAGCAACTGGCGGCTATTCGCGAGGAGATCGCCGGCCTGACAGAGTCGCCGCTATATGACTACCGCACGACCAACCACTACAACCCGGCCATCGGCGAGGGCAACCCTATGGCGGAAATTGTCTTGATCGGCGAAGCGCCGGGGGAGGTGGAGGCCAGGACTGGCCGGCCATTCGTCGGCCCGGCGGGGCGGGTGCTGGATGACCTGCTGGCCTCGATTGACCTCAAGCGCGAGGATATCTACATCACCAACGTCGTCAAGGATCGGCCGCCCGACAACCGCGACCCGCGGGTGAAGGAAGTGCGTCTCTATTCGCCCTTCCTGTGGCGGCAGTTGGAGATCATCCAGCCGAAGGTGATTGTGCCCCTGGGCCGCCATGCGCTCGACTTCGTCCGCAAGCACTTTGGGGGCTTTCCGGCCGAAGGCTCCGTCTCGACTCTGCATGGCACCGCTTACCCGGTGGACGCGCCCTATGGCCGCGCTTTTGTCGTGCCGCTCTATCACCCGGCGGTGCTGTTCTACCGCGAAGACCTGAAAGAGACGGTCGAAGCCGACTTCCGGCTGCTGGGGGAACTGCTCAAAAGCCGCGAGACGACCCAGTCTTAGCGCAGAGCGCCCAACCGCGCCCGCACGGCCGTCAGCGAGCAACCCCGCTCGTGGAAGTCCGCCCAGGGGTCGCCCTCGCGGGCGATCTTGTTGAGCACGTTGGCGACTGTGTAACGCGACGAAGTCAGTTCCGGGTCGTCTAACTCCTCCCAGCGAATGGGCGTAGCCACAGGCGCGCCGGGCCGGGCGCGGACGGCATAGGGCGGCACCGACGTCTGGGCGTAGCTGTTGCGCAGGTAGTCAAGGAAAAGACGGCCGCGGCGCGCGTTTTTGCGCGTCTCAGTCGTCAGCTTGTCGGGCGCGCGACGGGCCAGCGCCTCGGCCAGTTCGACGGCGAAGGCGCGCACGGCGTCGAAGCCGGCCTGGCCATCGAGGGGGATGCCGATGTGCAGCCCGCGCGAACCGGTGGTCATCAGATAGGCAGGCAGTTCTAGCTCGTCGAGCAGCGTTCGCAGAGAGCGAGCAGCCTCGCGCGCGGTTTCAAACGACCGGGGCGGGTCAAGATCGAAGATGAGCTTGTCGGGCTGGTTTAGATGTGGCCTGCGGCTGAGCCAGGTGTGCGGGGTGATGCAGGCTTGATCGACGAGGTAGATAAGCGTGGCCGCGTCGTTGCAGACCACTTGCGGCTGCACTTCGCCCGTTTCCAGCACGTCGACGTCGACGTGGTCAATCCACTCGGGGAAGTAGTCGGGCATTTCCTTCGCATAGAAACCACGCTCGCCGATGCCCTTAGGAAAGCGTTGCATACTCAGCGGCCGGCCGCGCAAATGGGGCAGCATAGTTCCGGCGACCTGGGCATAATACTCGGCCAGCTGGCCCTCAGTCAGCCCGATGTCGGGGAAGAGCACCTTATTGGCGTTGGAGACTTCAATGGTGCGGCCGTCGGTGGTGAATGATTTGGTCGTCATAGGCGTTAGTCGCCCTTCATCCGCAGAATGATCCAGTTACCCTCATCGCTGTCGGTGCGAATGATGGCGTAGGAACCGCTGATCTGGCTGCCGTCCAAATAGACCTCAATCTTGCCCTCGGCGATGGCCTCGGGCATGGAGGCGCGTTCGGCTTCCTCCTTGTCGGCGCGCAGGTTGCGGTAGGTGCCCTTGTCCCAAATCTCTACCTGGCCCGCGCCGTACTGCCCTTTGGGGATGCGCCCCTCGAAAGTGGCATAGGCCAGGGGGTGATCTTCTGTCCGGACGGCGAGGCGGCGCGTGCCCGTCTTCTGGGGCAGTCCCTTGGGCACGGCCCAGGAGACGAGCACGCCGTCGCTCTCCAGGCGGAAGTCATAGTGCAACGTGCTGGCGTCGTGGCGTTGGATAACGAAGATAGGCTCATCGCCCCGCCGGCGTGGGGTGTCGTCGCCACTTGGCTCGGCCGTCTGGGCGAAGTCGCGTTTGGCATGGTATTCGCGTAGTGAATCGGCCATGGTCACAGTCACTCCTTTCCTCTAGTCACCCTGTCGGCTAAATGTGTCTACAGTCATCATAATCCTCTGGGGCATATCTGTGCAGGGATAACAGTTAGAGCACTGGATACAAGTTGGGGTACACTCCGGCGCGACCAATGATGCACCAGGTGACAACTCTTCCAAGCCTCCGCCGCCGTGTGCGTTCGCTACTTCTGGCGGCCGTGTTCCTGTCGCCGCTACTCTTCTTCGCCCTGTTCTACTTCTATCCGCTGGCAGCTATCCTGCGCCTGGGTCTTTGGCTGGAGGGGCGGTTGGATACGGTCGCGCTGGGAGAGTTATTCCGCTCGGCCTATTTCCTGCGCGTGCTATGGTTCACCGTCTGGCAGGCGGTCGTCTCGACGCTGCTGACACTGGCGCTGGCCCTGCCGGGGGCATACGTGCTGGCTCGCTACCGCTTTCGCGGCCAAACGCTCATCCGCGCCGTGGCTACGCTGCCTTTCGTGCTGCCGACGGTCGTCGTCGCGGCGGCGTTCGTGGCCCTGGTTGGGCCGGCGGGCGTGCTCAACGTCTGGCTGATGCGCCTGCTGGCGTTGGACGCGCCGCCCATTCGCCTGTCGCAAACGGTCTGGATCATCCTGCTGGCCCACGTTTTCTATAACTACAGCGTTGCCCTGCGCCTGCTGAGCGCCTACTGGCAGAACTTGCCGCCGTCGCTGTCGCAGGCGGCGCAGATGTTGGGGGCGTCGCCGGCGCGCGCCTTCCTGACGGTGACGTTGCCGCTGCTGCGCCCGGCACTGCTGGCCGCGGCGGCGCTCGTTTTCACCTTCACCTTCACCAGCTTCGGCGTCATCGTGGTGCTGGGTGGGCCGCGCTTTGCCACGCTGGAGGTCGAAATCTACCGTCAGGCGGTCAACCTGTTCAACCTGCCCGTGGCCGCGGCCCTATCGCTGTGGCAAATCCTGTTCACATTCATCCTGATGGCCGGCTATACGCGCACGCAATTGCAAGTGACGCGCGCCCTGCGGCTGGGCGCGCGGCGAAGCATCGAGCAGCCAGTGCGCACGCCACGCCAACGCCTGTTGGTCATCGGCAACGCCGCGGCCATTCTGGTGCTCATCGGCGCGCCGCTGCTGGCGCTGGTCAGCCGCTCGCTGCGCGGGGCAGCCGGGCCAACGCTGGCCTATTATCGCGCCCTGTTCACCAATCGCGACGACTCGCTCTTTTTCGTGCCGCCCGTGGTCGCCATTCGCAATTCGATCGCCGTCGCCCTGGTGGCGACGCTGCTGGCTGTGGCTCTGGGGCTGATTACGGCGCAATTGCTGACACGCTGGGAGCGCGGGCCGGGGCGCGGCAACGGCGGCCGCGTTGCTCTGGCCCGCCTGCTCGACCCGCTGCTGATGTTGCCGCTGGCCACCTCGGCCGTGACGCTGGGGCTGGGCTACCTGATTGCCCTCGGCCGGCCGCCACTCAACCTGCGCGGGTCGATCCTGATATTGCCCATCGCCCATGCTGTCGTCGCCGCGCCGTTTGTGTTGCGCAGTGTCCTGCCCGGCTTCCGCAGCATCCTGCCGTCGCTGCGCGAGGCCGCGGCGGTCATGGGGGCCGACGGCTGGCGCGTCTGGCGCGAGGTCGATTGGCCGCTCATTCGCCGGCCGCTGCTGGTCGGGGCGCTGTTCGCCTTCACCATCAGCATGGGCGAGTTCGGGGCGACCATCTTCCTTGTCCGGCCAGAAACACCGACGCTGCCCATCGCCATCTACCGCTTCCTGGGCCAGCCGGGCGCGCTCAATTATGGCCAGGCGCTGGCCATGAGCGTCTTGCTGCTGCTGGTCTGCGCCGTGGCCTTCGTAGCCATCGAGCACTTCCGCGTCGGCGGCGAGGGGGGATTCTAGCCCGATGGCCCTATTGGAAGTGCGCGACGTAGCCAAGTCGTTTGCGCCGGGGACCAGCGCCGTGGATGGCGTTAGCTTTGACCTGGCCGAGGACGACATTCTTTGCCTGCTCGGCCCGTCGGGCTGCGGCAAGACGACGCTGCTGCGCCTCATCGCCGGGCTGGAGACGCCCGACCGCGGCAGAGTGCGCTTCGACGGCCGCGACCTGGCCGGCGTGCCGCCCCATACGCGCGACTTCGGCATGATGTTCCAGGACTTCGCCCTCTTCCCGCACAAAAACGTCTTCGACAACGTTGCCTTTGGGCTGCGGATGCGCCACCGGCCGGCCGAGGAAATCGCCACCCGCGTCACGGCCATGCTGACCACGGTCGATCTGGCCGGCTTTGAGCACCGGGAGATCGGCCAACTCTCCGGCGGCGAGCAGCAGCGGGTGGCGCTGGCGCGGGCGCTGGCGCCGGGGCCGCGCCTGCTGATGCTCGATGAGCCGATGGGCGCGCTCGACCGGGCGCTGCGCGAACGGCTGATGCTGGACGTGCGCGCTATCCTGAAGCGCGTCGGCATGACCGCCGTCTACGTCACCCACGACCAGGCCGAGGCCTTCGCCGTGGCCGACCACCTGGCGGTCATGAACGCCGGGCGCATTGAGCAGTTCGGCCGGCCGCCGGCCGTCTATAACCACCCGGCGACACCCTTTGTGGCCCGCTTCCTGGGCTTCGAGAACCTGCTGCCGGGCCAGGTGGACGCGCGCGGGTTGGTTGTCACCGCGGCCGGCCGCTTCCGGCCGCCGTCGCCCGCCCGCGGCCCGGCCGTGACCTTGCTTGTCAGACCGGCGCTCGACCAGGCAGCTCAGCCGTCTGGCGACGACGGTGGCGACGTCAACGTCATTGACGGGCTTATCGACGCTGTCGCCTTTCGCGGGCGCTTTTGCCAGGTGTGGCTGATTGCCGGAGGAGAGCGGCTGCTGTTTGAAGTGATGGGCGACTACGACCACGGCCCTGGCGAGCGCGTGCGCGTTCCGGTTTCGCCGCAGCAGCTACAAGTCTATGAGGACGCAGTGTAACTGATCTCGTGATGGGTCTGGGTGGGATAGGTGGGTCGCCAGGCCAGACGGGGGATGGGCCAGATGGGGGATGGGCCGACGGGCTAGACGGGCCACCGGCCCGTCTCTACATGGGGGCGCATCAATCTCGCGTGTGGTGCGTATAGCCGGTATACTTAACCTGTAGCCAGAGTGCCCTGGAGCCTGGCCAAGAGAAACATCATGCTCAATTTGCCCGATGTCAGCACCATCATCGCCCGTATCGTTGTCCTGATTATCGCTTTCACCATTCACGAACTGTCGCATGCCGTCACGGCCGACTATCTGGGCGACCCGACACCGCGCCGCATGGGTCGAATCACGCTCAATCCGCTTAAGCATCTGGACCCTATTGGCACCCTGCTGCTCATCGTCGCCGGCTTCGGCTGGGCTAAGCCAGTCATGGTCAATCCGATGAACATGCGCGGCAACCCGCGCACCTCGATGGCTATCGTCGCTGCCGCCGGCCCTGTCTCCAATTTGCTGATGGCTGCCATTGCCGCCGTCTTTTTCCGCCTGGGGGTGGTGTCCTTCACTCAGACCTCCAGCGCGCTCTCCCCGTCCCTGCTGCTGTCGGAGTTCATCTGGATCAACCTGATCCTGGCCTTTTTCAACCTCATCCCCATTCCGCCGCTGGACGGCTCCAAGATTCTCTATGCGCTGTTGCCGAGCGAGCTGGTCTATCGGCTGCGCCCGCTGGAGCAGTTCGGCTTTATCCTTCTCATGGCCGTTGTCTTCTTTGTGCCGGCAGTGTTGAACCTCTTCGTTGGTCTGCCGGCTGCGGCTTTACTGCAACTGCTCATCGGGGGTGGTTCCCTCTGACGTGGGTCTCCGCTATCGCCTGCGCCAACTGAAGAACAACCTGACCGCTGGCCCGCTGAGCGAGGTGGCCCGGCAGGAGGTTGCCGTCCTGCTATCGCCGGCCGAGCGGGCGCTATTCACGCGCCTGTCGTTGGCCGACCAATGGCACAGCGTCCGTGTCTTAGGCGACCTGCGCGCGGCGGGCTATAATGATCCCGATTTGCTGGCCGCGGCCCTGCTGCACGACGTTGGCAAGACGCGCTATCCGTTGACGGCCTGGGACCGGACGGTGATTGTCGTTGGCGTGGCACTGTTGCCGCGGCGCGCGGCGCGCTGGGGCCAGGGGCCGCCCGATGGCTGGCGGCGGCCGTTCGTCATTCGCGCCCGCCATCCGGAGTGGGGCGCGGCGATGGCCGCGGCGGCCGGCACGCGCGCCGCCGTGGTCGATCTCATTCGTCGCCACGCCGACAGGCCCGGCGAGGGTGACGATGTCCTGCGCGCCCTGCAATGGGCTGACGATCAGAACTAGAGGAGACACGACATGAAGGCACAGACGGTGACGATTGTGGGGATGGGCCGGACCGGCGTGTCCATTGGCCAGGCGCTGCGAGCGGCCGATGCTGGCCTGACCATTGTCGGCCACGACCGGTCGCGCGAACTGGCCGAGGACGCCAAAGATAAGTGGGCGGCTGTCGACCGGGTGGAGTGGAACCTCGTCGCCGCGGCAATGGCAGCCGACATCCTGGTGCTGGCCGTGCCGCTGGCGGAACTGGAAAACACGTTAATGGTCATCAGCGAGGACGTGCAGCCGCACGCGCTGGTGCTCGACGTGGCCCCGTTGAAGACCCAGAGCCTGCGCTGGGCCGATAAGCATCTGCGGAGCGGCCACTATATTGGGGTCGTGCCCGTGCTGTCGGCGGCCTACCTGAACGACGGCCGCGACGAGCCAGCCGCGGCCACGCCCGATCTGTTCCGCAACAGCATCTTCTGTCTCTTGCCCTCGGCCAAAGCCGCGCCCGGCGCGGTCGACACGGCGGTGAACTTCGGCCGCCTGCTGGGGGCGTTGCCCTACTTCGTCGATCCGCTGGAGTATGACAGCCTGGCCCAGGCGGTGGAAACGTTGCCTGGTCTGGTGGCCGCGGCGCTCTTTGGCGCGGTGCAGAAGTCGGCTGCCTGGCGCGACATCCTGCGCTTTGCCAATCCCTCCTTTGCCGTGGCCACCCAGCCACTGCTGCACGGCGCTGATATTACGGCGATGGCCCTGAACGACCGCGCCGCTATTCTGCGCTGGCTTGACGCGATGCTGAACGAACTGACGCTCATTCGCCGGCTCATTCAGGAGGGCGACCGCGACGCCATCGACCTGACGCTGGCCGGGCTGCTGGTGCAGCGCGAGCGCTGGATGCGCGAGCGCGAGGCCAACGAGTGGGTCGAGGTAGCGGACTCGCCCGTGGAGCGGCCGTCGTTGGGCGAACAGGTGTTGGGTGGCTGGCTGAGCAACAAGCTGAAGCCCAGCCAGAGAGACGAGCGGCGTTAGACCATAGAACAGGGGGCAGCCCGGTTTGCGCGTGTTGATGATCGCGCCAACGTCTTTCTTCAGTGACTACGGGGGGCACATCCGTATCCTGGAGGAGACGCGGGCGCTACAGGCCAGGGGCGTCGAGGTGGCCATCGTTACCTATTATAAGGGTAACGACGTGCCCGGCATCGACATCCGCCG
>DAOSMQ010000062.1:0-9377 GCA_035372725.1 Promineifilum sp. (SeqCode) | reverse complement strand
TCGTCGGGAAGCCGTTGGCCGAGCCGTCCCAGAAGAGCGACGGCGTGTAGCCGCCGGGCGCGCCGCTGGGCGAGAGCTTGACGATGTCCTTGCCGTCGCCCTTGACGCCGCCGAGATTGAACGCGCCGACGATGCTGATGTAGAGGTCGCCCGTGGCCGGGTCGATCCACAGGCCGTTGACATCCTCGGCGGCCAGGCCGGGGATGGCCGTGCCGTTGAAGAACTCCGACCACTGGCCGCTGTTCAGGTTGAAGCCCAGCGCGTCCTCGTCCTGAGCCTTCAGGACGCTGTTGTCGGCCCGCTTCACCGCCGCCGCGCCCACGGTCGAAATGGCCAGGCGGCCGTCGGTGCGGGCCAGGGCGTCGATCTTCTCGCCGCTGGTGGTCAGCAGGTTGGCCGAGCCGTCGAGGGCCATGGCGAACGAGCCGGCGGTGTTGTTGCCGGTGCTGGTGGGCGTGAAGCGCAGCACGTCCTGCGGCTGCACCGCGCCAACGCCGGGCACGTTCTGCCCCGCGGCCAGCGACAGCAAGATGTCGCCGTTGGCCTCAATGGCGACGGCGGTGACGTTCTTGGTGATGCCTACGTCGGAGGCGTCGAAGTGCATCGCCCAGGTGCTCGGCGGTGTGAACTTGATGATGTCGCCGGGGGCAAAGGCCACGCCGCCGACCGCGCCGCTGCCGCTGGCCGACAGGTAGAAGCCCATCGCCGCGACCGTTCCGCCGCGCTCATAGGCCCCGGCGTCGCACTCGTTGTTGGTCGCGCCGTCCTTGCCGTTCTGGTTGCGCGGTTCGCCGCGCTGGTCGACGCCATTGACGGGCGCCGCCGTGCAACTGGCATTGGGGGCCAGGTCGAGGGCGGGACTGCCCGCCGGCAGGGCATGGGTCTGCGTCGGGCCGCCGTTGTTGGCCAAAGGCGACAGGACAGCCGCCAGACCAACGGACGGCACGACGTCGGTCGCGCCCTTGCTGAAGCCGGCCAGGCCGGCGTTGCCGTTCTGGCCGAAGACGTTGAAGGCGTTGACGATCATATGAGCTGTGCCGCCCGAATTCTCGAACAGCGCTTGCGGGGCGGCGATGTCGGCCGTGTTGCCGGAGAGGATGACGCCCTTCAGCGTGGTCGTCCCGGAGGGATCGATCCCATAGTCCGGCCCGGCGAACAGGCCACCGCCGCTGCCCCCGGCCGTGTCATACTCGCCGACTGTCTCGTGGGCATCGTTGCCCGTCACCGTACTCTGGGTGACGGTCAGGACACCGTCAAAGACATTGGCCAGGCCGCCGCCATTGCTGGCGGTGTTGGCGCTGATGGTGCTGTTGACGATGGTGGTCGTGCCACTGTTGCTGAGACCGCCGCCAACACCCGGATGCCAGTCGTAGGAGTAGCCCTCGTAGTAGGCCTGGGCGCTGTTGCCGCTGATCGTGCTACCGCTAATGGTTGCCTGGCCCATGACAGCAATGCCGCCACCTTCGCCGCCGCCCTCGCTGCCTGCATTGACATTGCCGGCGATAGTGGTGTTGAGGATCGTTGCCTGGCCATAGACGGCGATACCGCCGCCGAAGGTGCCGTAAGCCGATGCGGCCGAGTTGTTGATAATCTGGCTATCGCTGATGGTCGCCTGGCTGTTGGCGGCGATGTAGAGACCGCCGCCGCTGCCCCCGCCTTCACCATTGACCGCGTTGTCGCTGATGGTGCTACCCGACAGGGTCAGGTCGCCGTAGCTCAAGATGCCGCCGCCCTTGGCAGCATAGTAAATTGCCTGACCGTTGGAAATTGTCGTATCGTTCAACGTCAACGCGCCGTTGGCATCGACGGCCAGGATGCGGAAGTTGGGCGTGCCACTGACGCTGCTGCGGCGGATGGTCGCGCCGTGCCCGTCGATCGTTACAGCGCTGGTGATGACCGGCAGGCCGGTCGAGCCGAACTGCTCGTTGTGGACGGCGGTCAGCACGAAGTTGCCGTTGGCCGGCAACGAGATGGTGTCGGGACCGTTCAGGTTGCCAGCGGCGCAGTCGGCGCGCCGCTGGCCGGCTTTGTCCGTGCGCGCGTTGATGATCGCCTCGATGAGCGAGCACTTGTTGTTCTGGATATCGGCCACCTCGCCGTTGACGACGACGATGGTGGCGTCGGGCGCGGCCGGCGCGGCCGACATGGGCAGGGCGACCGGCCCGGCCAGGGCCATGATCAGCGCGGCGCTGCTGAGGCTGACGGCCAGCTTGCGGCGCAGGCGTTGCCGCCAGGCGCGGGGCATACTGGCCAGCTGCTGATAGTGGACGGCGAAGCGCGCCAGCGCGCCGCCGCCCCGCTTGAGGATGAGACTTGCCAGCCAGGGGGGCATCTCTTCACGCGGTTGCGAAGGCGAACGATACGAATACACGGCTATGGCTCCTTTTCGCCCGTGCGTGACCACCGGCCGCAACCAGCAGCCCGTCGCCGCACGATAGCCAGCCGGTAGGCGGTGCATTGTGGTGGGGAAAATGGCTCCTGCGCCACAGTGGAGGGCGCCCGGTTCGGCGGCACTGATTTGGTTACAGGGGAGGGCTAACAGTACTCCCTGATAGGAGTATAGCACAGAGTAGCGCAGGCAGGTGTAAAGCCGGCGACATTCCTAAGGCTAGGGGCTAGGGGATAGGGGCTAGGGGATAGGGAATAGGGAAGAGCGCTCTTCCCTATTCCCTATCCCCTAATCCCTAGTCCCTCTTCACCGCCTCGCGCTCGGCCGCGGCCAGGCGCTTCTCCAGGTCGCGCAGGTCGGCGCGCAGGGCCGGCAGTTCGGGGAAGTCGGGCTGGCCCTTCAACTCGCCCTTCAACGTCTCCAGCCCCTCCTTGAACTTGACCATGTCGGCGAAGACCTCTTCAGCCTTTTCGATCTCGCCGTTGCCCTCCAGGGCGCGGCCGAGGTAGTAATAGGCTTGCAGCTCATAGGTGACGTGGGGCAGGCTCAGGCGGGTGGCCGCGGCCAGCGCCTCGGCCGCGGCGCGGGGCTGGCCCAGCCGGTAGAGGGCCAGGCCGTGGTGGTAGTGGTAGAGCGCGTGCTTGGGCGACAGGTCGATGGCCCGGCTGTAGGCGTCGCGGGCGGCGTCGTAGCGGCTCTCGGCCAGGTAGATCTGGCCGAGGGTGTTGTAGACCGGGTGGGCGTCGGGGCGCAGTTCCAGCGCCTTGCGGGCGTCGCGCTCGGCGGCGACGAATTGCAGGGCCGACAGGTAGATGAGCGACCGCAACTGGTAGCTCTCCCAGAAGTGGGGCCGCGCGCCGATGGCCTTGTCCACCAGGTCGAGAGCCGTCTCCAGCCGGCCGCGCATGAACGCCCGGCGGGCCATGCGGTAAGAGATGGGCGTGGTCAGAACGCGCTGGGCGCTGAGCAGCAGCAGGCTGGCGCTGACGCCGGTGATGGCAAAGAGCGCGTCGCCGCGCACCAGGCCATAGGCGATGCCGGCCACGGCCGGGGTGGCCAGTAGCAGCGCCCCCAGCCGTTCGCCAGGGGAAAGGTGCTGGCTGCGCTGGTAATAGAGCAGGTAGATGACCAGGCCCACAGCGATGAGGCCGGAGACGAGGGCGTCGAAGCGGCCGGGGGCGAAGATATAGATCAGCAGGCCGGCGACCCAGATGGCGATAGAGATGACGACCGGCCAGATGAGGCTGGCGCGCAGTTCGCTGCGCGAAGGACGCTGCCCGGAGGTGGGATTGGATTTGCTCACGTCTGCCTCTACGTGTGGCGCGATTCTCCCGAATCGCGCTAACTCTACTGGCGGCAAAGACGCGATTCGGAGAATCGCGCCACGGCCCTGGTTGACTTTCCCGCCGCTTCGCTCCAAAATAGGCCGCTGCCTCGGCGGCGAATTAAATCATAAGGCAATCATACCCATGACGCAACCCCCTATTCCCGGTTTCCGCGACGTTCCCCGCACGGGCGTGATCTATGTCATGCACCGCGCGGCCGAACTTGGTTTTAGCTACGACGCGCCCGACTGGGCCAACCTGGGCCAGGGCGCGCCGGAGACCGGGCCGCTGCCGGGCGCGCCGCCGCGCATCGACACGGTGACGATGAACCCGCGCCAGCACGAGTATGGCCCCATCACCGGCCAGACCGCCCTGCGCCGCAAGGTGGCCGACCTCTACAACACGCTCTACCGCCAGGGCAAGCGCAGCCAGTACACGTGGGAGAACGTCAGCATCTCCGGCGGCGGCCGCGTCGCCCTGGCGCGCATCGCCGCGGCGCTGGGCAACATCAACATGGGCCACTTCCTGCCCGACTACACCGCCTACGAGGAGCTGCTGAGCATCTTCAAGGCGTTCATCCCCATCCCCATCCTGCTCGACCCCGACCTGGGCTACCAGGCCCCGCTGGAGATGGTCAAGCGCGAGATTCAGGGGCGTGGGCTGAAGGCGATGCTGCTGAGCAACCCGGCCAACCCCACCGGCCAGGTCATCGACGGCGACCGGCTGGCCCAGTGGGTGCAACTGGCCCGCAATTACCGCTGCGCGCTCATCCTGGATGAGTTCTATTCGCACTATATCTATAATGGGAAGCAGGGGGGCGGGGGAGCAGGGGAGCTGGGGAGTATCAGCGAAATGAAGAATGGCTCCCCCCTGCACCCCGGCTCCCCAGCCCCCCTGCCGAAGATGGTCTCGGCCGCGGCGCAGGTGGAAGACGTCGACCGCGACCCGGTCATCCTCGTTGACGGGCTGACGAAGAACTGGCGCTACCCGGGCTGGCGCATCAGCTGGACGCTCGGCCCCAAGGAGGTCATTGACGCCATCGCCAGCGCCGGCTCCTTCCTCGACGGCGGGGCCAACAACCCCTTCCAGGCCGAGGTGCTGGGGCTGCTGGAGCCGGAGTGCGTCATCCAGGAGACGCGGGCCATCCAGACCGCCTTCCGCGCCAAGCGCGACTACACCCTCGACCGGCTCTACAAGATGGGCGTGCTGGTGGAGGTGGAGCCGGCGGGCACGTTCTACGTCTGGGCCAACCTGTCGCAACTGCCGCCGCCGCTCAACGACGGCATGCAGTTCTTCGAGGCCGGGCTGGAAGAGAGGGTCATCACCGTGCCGGGCGTCTTCTTCGACGTCAACCCGGAGAAGCGCCGCACCTACGCCCGCTACCGCAACTACTGCCGGATCAGCTTCGGCCCGGAGATGGAGGTGGTGGCGCGGGGGTTGGATGCGCTGGAACGGGTTGTCGGGCGGCACGCGAGCTAGGACAGTGGCCCCAGCCCGGCCCGCAGAGGCTCTCTGAGACCTCTGCGGCCTGCTCCGCGCTAATCCGCATCCCATTCGCGTCATTCGCGCCCCGCTCGACCCCCTAGCGCAGCACCACCGGCGCAAACACCCGCCGCGCCGCGCCGTCGCCCGCGCCGCGCTCATACGCGCCCAGGTCGCAGCGGCCGCCGGCCGCCCCTGGTCGGGGCGCGCCGCGCTGGTCGGTCGTTACGGCCGTGCCGCAGCCGGCCGCGCCGACGGGGATGCGGTCGGCCGCCGGGTTGGTGGCGCTGAGGGCGTGGGTGGCCGTGCCGCCGGGGGCGTAGACGGCCAGCGGCAGCAGCCCCGCGGCGGCCATGCCCGGCAGGTCGTTGCCATCCGGCGCCAGGTAGCAGCTGTTGTCGCCGTCGAGGGTATAGCCGGTGGAGATGATGCTGCCGCCGGCGCGAACGCAATCGGGGCCGGCGCCCGCGCCGTTGGTGATGATCGTCGCCGTCAGCGTCGCTGAGGCCGAGCCGGCGGTGTGGATGCCGCCGCCGCCGCCGTTGGCGGTGTTGCCGGCCAGCGTCGTGTAGACCACGTTGGCCCCGGTCGCGCCGCCGTTGGTCGCCAGCGACAGGCCGCCGCCCGCGCCGCCGGCGCTGTTGCCCGAAAGGGTGGCGTTGAAGAGGGTCAGCTTGGCCGTGCCGCCGCCAGAGGCCGTGGCATGGACGCCGCCGCCCGCGCCCGTGGCCGCGTTGCCCGATAGGGTTGTCTTGCTCAGCAGCAGCTCGGCCGTGCCTTTATCTTGCACCTCCAGCCGCACGCCGGCCCCGTCCGTGGCCGTGTTGCCGGCGAAGGTCGTGCCATCGACGTTGACGGCCGCGTCGCCGCCCAGGGCCAGAGCCGACAGGCCGCCGCCGCTGTTGCCGGTGAAACGTGTCGCGCCGATGGTGGCCGTCAGCCGGCCGTCTGGCCCGGCCAGCAGCGCCGCGCCGCCCGCGCCGGCCGTGCCCGTATTGTCGGCGAAGGTCGTGTTGCGCAGCGTCACCGCGGCCGTGTGACCGGTGCCCCGCGCCCACAGGCCGCCGCCGTTGCCGGCTGTGTTGGCGGTCAGGTTACTGTCGAGCACGATAACCGTTGCGTCGGCTGATTCGGCCGCGCTGGCCACGCCGCCGCCGGTTGGGGCACTGTTGCCGGTCAGGGTGACGCCTTTCAGCGTCAGGCGACCGCGGTTGAAGACTGCCCCGCCGCGCCCGGTGGCGGTGTTGTCGCGCAACTGGCTGTTCTCGATAGTCAGGATGCCGGCGTTGTTGACCGCCGCGCCGTCGGCCGCCGCGCCGCTCCGCAGCGTCAGGCCGCTCAGCCGCGCCGTCGTGCCCGCGGCCACGGCCAGGATGGGGCCGTGGCCGTTGCCGTTGATGGCGTGGCCCGCGCCGACAACTTGCAGTTCCATCGCCGCCGGATTGCTCAGCGGCGTTGTCGCCCCGGTCAGGGCCAGATCGGCGGCCAGGGTGATGGTGTGCGTGCCCGTGCCGGCGGCGTTGACGCAGGCGATGGCCGCGTTGAGCGCCGCCTCCGTCGCCGGATTGTAGGGCGGCACGCAACCGCTTGGCGGCGTGGCCGAGGCGGTCGGCGTGGGCGCCGGCCCCGGCGTGGGCGAGACAGTCGCCGTCGGCGTGGCGGACACAGTGGCCGTGGCGGTAGGCGTGGCTGTAGCTGTGGCGGTGGTCGTGGCCGTGGCCGTTGGCGGCTCGCCCGCGTCGCTCTCATACGCGCCCATGTCGCAGGCAGTCGCCGGGGCGGGGCGGGCTGCGCCGCGCTGGTCGACGGCCACGGCCGCGCCGCAGCCGGCCGCGCCGGCGGGAATGGCGTCGAGGGCGTCGCTGGCGGCCCCCAGGGCGTGGGTGGCGGTCGTGCCCGGGGCGTTGAGGGCCAGCGCCGCCAGGTCGGGCGCGCCGTTGGCCACGTCGCCGGCCGTGGCCAGGCCACAGGAGTCGTCGTTGTCCAGGTTGTAGCCGCCGGAGGTCAGCGCCGCGCCGCTGAGGATGGCGCAGGCCTTGCCCGCGCCGCCGCCGCTGCTGAGGATGGACGCGCTCACGTTGGCCGCCGCGCCGGAGACCAGCCGCAGGGCGCTGCCGGTGTTGGC
This sequence comes from Promineifilum sp. (SeqCode), assembly GCA_035372725.1. Classification (GTDB taxonomy): domain Bacteria; phylum Chloroflexota; class Anaerolineae; order Promineifilales; family Promineifilaceae; genus Promineifilum. Next base: position 2,056 of record DAOSMQ010000062.1, on the reverse strand, counting down.
CGTGTTGGCGGCCACGGTGGTGTACCGCAGGGTCAGTTCGGCCGTGCCGGTGTTGTCGCTGGCGGCGATGCCGCCACCGTTGGCCGCTTCATTGCCAGAGAAGGTGCTGTTGAGCACGTCGGCCGCGGCCAGGCCGTCGTTGCCGTTCAGGTATAGGCCGCCGCCGACGCCGTTGGCGCGGTTGCCAGACAGTGTGCTGGCCGCGGCGACCAGTTCCACCTGCCCGCCGTTGCCGTTCAGGAAGACGCCCGCGCCGTGGAGCGCTCGATTGCCGGCCAGGGTCGTGCGCGCCAGGGCCACGTCGACCGCGCCGGAGAAGCCGCTGGCCAGAATGCCGCCACCCAGCCCGGCCGCGCTGTTGTCGTCCAGGCGCGAGTCGGCGGCGGTGATCGTCACCTGTCCCTCGTCGCCGGTGGCAGCGATGCCGCCGCCGTCGAGGTTGGCCGCGTTGCTGCTGATCTCAACGCGCAGTAAGGACAGTTCGACTGTGCTGCCCGGCGCGCCATCGACGAAGATGCCGCCGCCGCGATTGGCCGCGTTGCCGCTGATGGTCACGTCGGTCAGACTGAGCCGGCCGCGCACAAGGATGCCGCCGCCGTCGCCGGCGGTGTTGCCGCCGGTGATGGTCAGGTCAGTGGCCGTGGCCGCGGCGTCGCGGGCAACCAGCAGGACGCGGCCCGCGCCGCCGCCATTCAGGGTGTGGCCGCCGCCGTCGAGGGCGATCGTGCCGGCGGTGTTGTTCAGCGCCGGCAGGGGCGCGGTCAGGGTGATGTCGGCCGTCAGAGCGATGGTGTGCGTGCCCGCGCCGGCGGCGTTGGCGGCGGTGATGGCCGCGGCCAGTTCGGTTTCGTTGGCGGCGGAGAAATCGGCCGCCCAGGCCCGCGGGGCCAGTTGCAGCGCGGCGACGAGCAGGGCCAGTAGCGTAAACAGGGCAAGGAGGTGTCGGCTGGAAGGAATCGAGCGCGGCATAGTCGTCTTCCTGATGATGGTTTGTTGCACAATGCGCCAACAGTATACGGCCCATTGTTGCTCTCGCGAGCGAAGACGACGTGAAAACTCATTGTCAGTGGGCAGTGGGCAGTGGGCAGTGGGCAGTAGGCCGTAGAACTGGCCACTGCCCACCCCTCTTTCCCTCGCGACCCTAGTTTTTGAACAAAGCGGGCATAAGCATCTGCCAGCCGAAGAAGACGGCCTGTTCGCTGCGGTTGTCGGCCAGCTCTACTTCCGGCGTGGCCGCGGTCAACTCGGCGCGTAGCGTGCGCCGCTGGCCCAGTGGCGCGCCCGGGGCGACGGCCAGCGTCAGGGCAATCGACCGCTCCTCGCCGGCGGCCAGCGCCCCCAGCGACCAGCGCGCAGTGTTACCCGTGACCTCCGCCGGCGGCGTGGCCGCTGCCAGCGACAGGCCGTCGGGCAGGGTCAGCGTCAGCACGGCGGCGTCGGCGTCGGCCGCGCCGCGGTTGCCGGCGGCCAGCATGCCCGCGACCGTCGCTCCCGGCTGCGCCTGCCCCGGCGAGCGCAGTTGCGCCCAGAGTTGCGGGCTGGCCGAGCCGAGGGTGATGGCGTCGAGGTAGAGCTGCGCCGGCGGGGCGTCGGCCGGCTGCTCGACGGCGAAGGTGACTACCACCGTCTTGCCCGCCCACGCTGACACGTCGAGCCAGCCCAGCGACCAGCGGGCGTCGCCGGTGATGGGGAAGCTCTGTGGCGGGTTGCCGCCCTCCTGGATGCGCGCGACCACCGTCGCGCCGCCGCCGTTGTTGCCCAGGACGCGCTTCATGAAGGAGAGCGTCGGGTGGCTCATGGTGGCGGGGATGGTGAGCTGCTGCGAGAGGGTGGCCGTGCCGGCCTGGCCGGCGGGCGCGCTCGCCAACTGTTTCAACACGAAGTGGTAATCGACGATTTCAGGAACGATGCCAAACAGCGAATCGTCCGTATCGGCCACCAGCAGAGGCATTGCCGCGTAGTTTTCACTCAGCGCGACCGGCGTCGACCAGGGCTGGCCGGGCATCGCGTGGGTGTAGACGGTCCGGCCTGGAAAATTGAAGATGAGGTGAATCAT
>DAOSMQ010000061.1:0-9421 GCA_035372725.1 Promineifilum sp. (SeqCode) | reverse complement strand
TCTATCTGGCCGTGGCGCGGGCGTTTTGCCAGTAGTGGCGGCTGAACCATTGGCCACGCAGTGGCGGACGCTCTGGCCGGGCGCGGACGAGGCCACGGTCGCCCGCGTCTACACCGACCTCGTCTCCCGCTACGCCGACCCGCAGCGCGCCTACCACACGCTCGGCCACATCACCGATTGCCTGCGCCACTTCGACGCTGTGCGCCATCTGGCGGCCTGGCCGGCCGCCGTCGAGCTGGCCATCTGGTTCCATGACGCCATCTACGACCCGCAACGCGGCGACAACGAGACGCGGTCGGCCGAACTGGCGGAGGTCACGCTCAGGGCACTGGCCGGCGACCGCCTGGCGGCAGCCACCCAGGCTCCCACCGGCAGCGGTCTGCCAGCGGCGGTTGGCCGTCTCATTCGGCTGACGAGCCACGCCCACGCGCAGCCACCGGCGACGGAGCGTTGCTGGGTGATATCGACCTGGCCATCCTGGGAGCAGCACCGGCGGTGTTTGATGCCGTCCACAGCCTGTAGCACAGCCTGTCAGGCTGTCTGTAGCACAGCCTGTCAGGCTGTGGCTGCGGCTGGCGACGACAGCCTAACAGGCTGTGCTACTTTGCGCAGCATGCGGCCGGTCAGGCTGTCTGTAGCACAGCCTGTCAGGCTGTGGCTGCGGCCGGCGACGACAGCCTAACAGGCTGTGCTACTTTGCGCAGCATGCGGCCGGTCAGGGCTCAAGTCAATTTGAAGTCAAGCGTAACCCCCAGCCGGCGACCGGGGCCTGAGGCCTGGGCCGGTTCAGCCTCGACAAGCAGTTCCACGGCGACCTGGCCGCAATCAACGCCGGCGAGATGCTCAGCGCGGTGACCGGATTGAAGGCGGGTAGCCCTGTCGGCCGAGGGGCGCGAGAAGTTGCCAGACAAACTACAGGCGGCGGGGGTTAGGGAGCGGGGTCTTGAGCGTATCGGCCAGCGCCCGCGCTCGCTCGGCAGCCGTGCCCACGTAGCCGCCCGCGTCCATGAGGGCGCTGACGGTCTCGGCCGGCAGGTAGGCCGTCAGGCGAGCGTCGGCCGACAGTAGCTCCGTCAGGGGGTTGGCCTGGTCGTGGCGAATGGCCTCCCAGGCACGCAGGCTGGCTTCGCGTAGCCATTCGTGCGCTGCCTGCCGGTCGGCCCCGGCGCGCACGGCGGCCATCAGCACCCGCTCCGTGGCCGCGAAAGGACCATAGCGGGTCACGTTGCGCGCCATCTGTTCATGGTCAAAGATCAGACCCTCCACCAGCGCCGTTGCCCGCCGCAGCATCTCGTCCATAGCCAGAAAGCTCTCCGGCAGGAACAGGCGGCGGTTGGCGCTATCGTCGAGGCTGCGCTCCAGCACAGCCTGGGCGGCGTTGTCCCAGGCCACGGCTGTCTGCGCGGCCACAAAGCGGGCCAGCGAGCAGATGTTTTCGGCGTTGATGGGGTTGCGCTTGAAGGGCATGGCCGACGAGCCGACCTGACGCTGGCCGAACGGCTCCGACCATTCACCGAAGGGTGGCGATTGGAGAATGCGGCAGTCGAGGGCGAACTTGTGCAGCGCGGCGGCGATGCCGGCCAGAACGCTCTGCACGCGCAGGTCTTGCTGCCGCGTGTAGGTCTGCCCGGCCACGGGAAAATAGGGCAGGTCGAGCCGGGCCATGGCCAGTTCCTCCAGTTGGACGACGGTCATGTCGCAGACATCGAGCACCTCGATGAAGCCTGCCTGCGTGCCCACGGCCCCCTTTAGCCCCTTGCCGCGCAGGTCACTGATGAGGCCGTTTAGGCGGCTCTCGTCCTCGGCCAGGTCCTGGGCGTACATGGCCAGGCGATAGCCCAACGTTGTCGGCTCGGCCGGCTGCATGTGGGTCTGGGCCATGATGACGACGTCGGCCGTCTCCTCAATGCGCCGGGCGAAGGCCAGCAGCAGCCGGCGGAGTTGCTCGGCCAGCAGGCGGGCGGCCTCGCGCTGGCGCAGCACATCGACGTTGTCGGTAATGTCGGCGCTGGTGGCTCCCCAATGGATGATGCCGCCGCCGACGCGGCACTGCTCGGCGAAGGCGCGAATTTCGGCCACCACGTCGTGGCGCGTCTCCCGTTCGATCTGCAAAGCCCGCGGGATATCGACGCTATCGACGTGGGCCTCCAGGTCGGCCAGCTGCTCGGCCGTCACCAGCCCGGCGACGTGCTGCGCCGCGGCCAGGGCCACCCATACCTGCCGCATCAGCCGCCGCTTGTGCGTCTCTGACCAGAGATAGCGCATCGGCTCGCTGCCATAGCGCCAGGTAAACGGCGAGGCGTAGGTTTGGTGATCCGTCGTGGGCATCGATTGGAGCGCGGCCTAGAGATACTCAATATGGTCTTGCATGTCTTCGGCAGAGTAAACCGTATGCATCAGTTCCAGATAGCGAACCCATGCGCCAATCTCATGTACATCCTGTTGGCCCAGAACAATGCCGGCATGCTGCTGTCCGGCCGCTACCAGTTCAATGAAGTCCGTGTCAAACGTGCATAAGACCATGCCCATATCGGTGGCACGATGGAGGTGATTGCTGTCCGGCTCCCCCAGGCGTCCCAGGTCTCGCACAGTGACAGCATCTATGCCACGTAGCCGAAGTTGACGGGCAATCTCAACCGGCAGGTTCTCATCCAGATAATAACGAAGCGTGTTGGCTGCCAAGTCTCTCTTGTTTGAACGCTTGCGCGCGGTCTAGCTGGGCGCGTATATCTTCGTCCAGTTGGGTCTTATGCTGGTAATAGTAGGCTAGGGCGGCGTGGACTTGGGCCAGCGACACGTCGAAGTCGGACGCAATGGCACTGGGGGTGCGCCCATGGAAGATAGATGCCATGACTACATCGATCACGCGTAGGGTCGTACCGGCGATGCAGGCTTTCCCGCCGCGCACGGTCTGGTCTGTCGAAATGAGATCGATGGATACGATAGTGACCATACCCTAATTATAGCCTACCTTGACAAGGGCGATACCTGTCGGGGTTACGTCTGCACTGGTGCGGCAATTCGCCGGTAATGGGCCAGGCTCTCGGTCGTATAGAGGATCAGCGCCAGCCAGATCAGCCCAAAGCCCACGACCCGGCCCGCGCCGAACGGCTCGTGGTAAATGAGCACGCCGATGAGGAATTGCAGCGTTGGGGCGATGTATTGCAGCAGCCCCAACGTGGTCAGGGTGATGCGTCGCGCGCCGGCGGCAAAGAGGATCAGCGGGATGCTCGTCACCGCGCCCGCGCCGATGAGCAGGATGGTCGTTCGTGCGTCGGTGTGGGCCAGCGCGCCAACGCCGCGCACTTCTTGCAGCACCAGGAAGCCCAGCGCCGGCAGGAAGAGGAGGGCCGTCTCCAGGAACAGTCCTTCGGCCGAATTCAGCGCCGCCGTCTTGCGAATGAGCCCATAGAAGCCGAAGCTGAAGGCCAGCGTCAGGGCGATCCACGGGAACGCGCCGTAGCTGAACGTCAGGTAGAGCACGCCGCCCAGGGCGATGGCCAGCGCCGCCCATTGCGGCGGGCGCAGCCGCTCCTTGAGGATGACGTAGCCGAGCATGACGTTGACCAGCGGATTGATGAAGTAGCCCAGGCTCGTCTCGACGATGAAACCGGCGTTAACGCCCCAGATGTAGACCATCCAGTTGGCCGTCAGCAGCGCGCCAGACAGGGCGAAGGTCAGTAAGACACGTGGCCGGCGCCGCACGCCACCCAGCCAGCCCCAATTGTGGCGCGCCGTCAGCACCAGAGCGACGAAGCCCAGCGACCAGACCAGGCGATGGGCGACGATCTGCGTGGACGGCACGCTGTGGAGCGTCTTCCAGTAGATGGGCAGCAGGCCCCAGAGGATATAGGCTCCGGCCGCGTAGACAGCGCCTTTATTCATGATGGCAGCCTCCCGGCAGGACGCTAACGGCGCGCCTGGTAATTAGGCGCTTCTTTGGTGATGAGGACGCCATGCGGGTGGCTTTCCAGCAGGCCGGCGTTGGTGATGCGCACGAAGCGGGCTTTGGCGCGCAACTCGGCCAGGTCGGCCGCGCCGACGTAACCCATGCCGGAGCGCACGCCACCCATCATCTGGTAGACGACGTCGCCCAGGCGGCCTTTATAGGGCACTTGTCCTTCAATGCCTTCGGGTACGAGCTTGTCGCGCACCTGGCCACCAGCGGGCGTGTGCAGCCCATCGGCCGCGGCCACGCCACTGCCATAGCGATCCGCGCCGAAGCCCTGCATCGCGCCCATGCTGCCCATGCCGCGGTAGACCTTGTAGCGGCGGCCCTCGTAGAGGATGATCTCGCCGGGGCTTTCCTCCAGACCGGCCAGCAGCGAGCCGAGCATGACCGCGTCGGCCCCGGCAGCCAGGGCCTTGACGATGTCGCCGCTGTATTTGATGCCGCCGTCAGCGATGACCGGCGTGTCCAGCGCGCGGGCCACGGCGGCGACGGCGGCGATGGCCGAGACCTGGGGCACGCCCGCCCCGGCGACGATGCGCGTGGTGCAGATCGACCCCGCGCCGATGCCGACCTTGATCGCCCCCGCGCCGGCCTCAATCAGCGCCCGCGCGCCAGCCCCGTCGATGACGTTGCCAGCCAGGATGGGCAGGCGCGGGTGGCGGCGGCGAGCGGCGCGAATGGTCTCCAGCACCAGGCGGGTGTGGCCGTGGGCCGTGTCGATGGCCGCGGCGTCGACACCGGCTTCGACCAGGCAGTCGAGCCGGGCCAGCGCCTTGTCGCCCACGCCGATGGCCGCGGCGCAGAGCAGTTGCCCGCGCGCGTCCACGGCGCTGTCGGGATAGTCGATCTTCTTGAGGATATCTTTGACGGTAATGAGACCCTTCAGACGGCCGTCGCCGTCCACCAGGGGCAGCTTCTCGATGCGGCGGCGGTGGAGGATGGCTTTGGCCTCTTCCAGGCTGGTGCCCACCGGCGCGGTGACCAGCCCCTCGCGGGTCATGAAGTCGGCGATGGGCTGCGCGCCGGGCTGGACAAAGCGCGTGTCGCGGTTGGTCAGGATGCCGACGAGGCGGCCGTCGCCGTCGGTGATGGGGATGCCGGAGATGTGGTAGCGGGCCATCAGCGCCTCGGCCGTGGCCAGCGTATCGTCCGGCCGCAGCGTCAGCGGATCGACGATCATGCCCGACTCGGAGCGCTTGACCTTATCGACTTCCTCAGCCTGCTCCTCTGGCGTCAGGTTGCGGTGGATGACGCCCAGCCCGCCTAGCCGCGCCAGGGCAATGGCCATTGGCGCTTCGGTGACGGTGTCCATCGCCGCCGAGAGAATGGGGATGCTCAGGTAGAGGTCGCCTACCAGGCGCGTGCGCGTGTGCGTCTGCGCCGGCAACACCTCGGAATAGCCCGGCGCGAGCAACACATCGTCGAAGGTCAGCGCCGTTTCGCCATATTCGTTTGCGAATTGCATGATCTCCGCCTCGCTGCGCGCCGGGCGCGCTCAGATGGCTGCCGCTAGGCCTCGCGGCGTGGCTTGGGTTTCAACTGGCGACGCCGCCGGCGCGTGAAGACCTCCGGCCGGCGGTTGTTGCGCCGCAGGACGACCCAGATGCCGGCGATGGCCAGGCCCAGAGCCAGGAGGAAAGAGTAGGTGATGGGCGAATCGCCGACAGTCACCTGGTCGGGCCGGAAGAACTCCAGCACGGCCCGCCCTGCGCCCCACCAGATGAGGAAGAGGCCGAAAAGCGTGCCTGCCCGCCACTTGTCGCGGTTGCGGTTGTTGAGCGCCACCAGGACGATAAAGCCCAGCAGCAGCCAGATAGACTCATAGAGGAACGTCGGGTGGAAGCGGGTAGTCAGTGGGAACTGGGTCAGGTCGGCGTATTGCGGCAGGCGGTGGTCGGCGTCGATGAGGATGCCCCACGGCCGCGTCGTCGGCGGGCCATACAACTCCTGGTTGATGAAGTTGCCCCAACGGCCGATGGCCTGGGCGATGAGCACCGCCGGGCCGGCCACATCGGCGTATTGCCAGAAGTTAAGGCCGCGCGCGCGGACGTAGATGAAGCCCACCACGGCCGCGCCGATGAACCCGCCGAGGATGTTGATGCCGCCGGAGCGGATGTTGATCAGGTCCCAGAACGTCTCGAACTGCGCCCCGCGCCCGGCCAACGACTCCATCGTGACATAGGTCAGGCGGGCGAAGGCGTAGCCGCTGAAGATGACCAGGATCAGACCATTGAAGAATTCATCGACGTTCTGGTTGCGCCTGGCGATCTCGCGCGCGCCCCACCACACGCCGATGGCGATACCGATGGTGACAAGAATGCCATACCAATAAATGGGAAACCCGTCGCCGATGGGAATCGTGAAGGCAACCGGGTCAATCTGAATACCGTCTAGCATGTCTCACCCGTTTAAGAAGGATAATGAATTATTCCAGATAGCCCAGCCCGCGCAACCGCTGCCGGAGAAGCTCGTCGCTGTCCAGATCGACCGCCGCGCCGGCCGGCTGGGCCTCGCGCTCGCGCTCCATACGCTGGGCCATCTGCTCCAGGGCCAGGTCAAGCGCGGCGGCGATCTCCGGCTGCTGCGTCAGGAGGTCGTCCTGTTCGCGCGGGTCGGCGGCCAGGTCATAGAGCGCGTCGGCTGTGCCGTCCACGTGGATGAGCTTCAGCGGCGCGGCCGCGCCAGAGGTCGCGCGCATGGGGCGGACGACGGCCCGCCGCGTGGCCAGGCAGCGGAACTGCGTCAGCAACTCCGGCTGGCGCGTCTCAATGGCGCGGACGAAGTTGAGCGGTGGATAGACCTCGCTGAAGGCGGTGGCTCCCTCCGGGTCGCGGCCCCTGAGCGTGTGGCGCAGTGACAGGCGGCGGACGTTGGGCGCGTCCTCGGCCAGCACCTCGGCCACGACGGCGGCCGTCTCCGGCGTCGGCGCGGCGGCGTCGATCAGCGTGTGGAAGACGCGCCGCGTGCTGACCGGCGTGGCCACGCGCGCGCCCGCGGCCAGCCGCGCCGGCCAGTGGGCAATGAGGGGCACGTGCACCAGCTCATCGTAGGCGACGAAGGCGTGGCCAAAGTAGCCGTGGTCGCCCAGGCCGTCGCCGTGGTCGGCAACGATGATCGTCAGCGTGTCGCGGCTGCGTCCACGGGCCGCCAGCGCGGCGAAGAGGCGGCCCAGGTAGTCGTCTTGGTAGGCCACTTCGGCATCGTAGAGATCGTTGAGGACACGTGACTCCAGCTCGTCCAGCGGCTCGGCCAGTGGCGCGGCCCAGCGGTAGGCCTCGCGATTCCACGTCCGCAGGATAGTACGCGCCGCCTTGCTTTCGCGGAAATAGGGGGCGACGCGGTCGATGAATTCGCCTGGCGGCCAGAAGGGCAGGTGCGTCTCCATCAGATTGAGGAAGAGGAACAGCGGCCGGTCGGCCGGCTTCGTCTCGCGCTCCTCCAGAAACTGGACGACGTCATCGACCGAGCGCTCGTTCTGCCCCTTGAAGTTGGCCATTTTCGACCACAGCGGCGTCAGAAAAGCGTGGAGCGAGACGCGGAAGGCCAGGTCCGATTGGCCAAAGAAGTTCTGGATGGGATAGGAGATGCGGCGCAGAAACTGGGTGTAGCCCTCGGCGACGCGGTTGAGGGGCCAGGGCCAGGGGTTAGACTGGCGCGGCAGGCTGGGGAAGGCTCCGCCATAGTTATAGAACGCGCCGAAGCCGCGCTTGAAGCCGTTGTTGAGTACGCCCACAAGCGGGTTGTTGCAGAAGCCGACCGTCTCGTAGCCCAGTTGGCGCAGCACCTGGGCCAGATGCGGCCGGCCGCTGCTGAGGCTTTGCGACGACTGCGTCACGCCGTGAGCCGTGGGGTATAGACCGGTGAAGAGCGAGGCGTGGCTGGGAATCGTCCACTGCGCCGGCGAGACGGCCCGCTCGAACAACGCCCCGCCGCCGGCGAAGCCATCGAGATTGGGCGTGATGGGCCGGTCGTGGCCATAGCAGCCCAGCCGGTCGGCTCGCTGCGTGTCCAGGACGATCAACAGGATATCCGGTGAATTCATCCGCTCCTAGCCTCCCGGCTCGGGTGTCGGCGTCGGTTCTGGCTGATCTGGCTGCGCCGGCTCGCCGGCGGCGACGCTCAACTGATAGTGGCCGCCGTTATTGAAGAAGTCGCGGACGATGATGAAGTACGGGCGGTCATCGGGTATTTCCACGGCGCGCATCTCTTCCACGCCGCCGGCAAAGGCGGAATCGAGATTGGCCATCAGCGTGCCGTCGGGCGCATAAAGCTCCAGCACGGCGTCCATATCGGCATCGGGGTCCACAGTGATGTCGATCGTTGCCGGGCCGTCTCTGAATGTCCAGGCGTGGATTTCCCCGGCGGCTAACTCGGCTGTCTTCGTCTGGCCCAGTTCGATAGCGCCCTTGTCCGTCGGTTCGGGGCTGTCTGCCTGGCTCCCGTTGGGCTGCTCCGACTCAGTGGTCGGCTCGTCGGCCGGGCCGCTCGTCACCAGCGCGTACTCGACCGGCTCGTTGGCCACACCGGTCGGGCACAGGGCCAGGTTGTCCTGAATGAGACAGTCGGTCAGGTTGACGCCCTCGGCCGAGGCCGCGCCGCGCAGTCGCGTCAGGGCGTTCTCCAGGCCGTCGTTGCTGGCTGCCAGAACGACCAGTTGCCGCCGCGTGCCGTCGTCAGCCAGCAGCAGCAGCGCCGTCCCGGCCATCTCCACGTCTCCCAGTGGCGACTCGATCAGGCGCGTGCCGTGGGATGGCGTCGGCGTGGCGTCGGGGTCAGTGGTGGCTGTGGTTGCCGGGCGGGCAATGGCCGGGCGGATGGCCAGCGAGACACCGGCGGCATCGAGTAGTTCGGCCACGTCTTCGGCGGTGTTATAGAGGCCGGCGTAGATCACGTCGTGGTCGGCGGCGGCCTCGTTGGCCAGCGCCAGCGACAGCCCCACGCCGCGGAAGGCGGCTTGCAGGGCGATGATGTCGTCGAAGGCGTCTGGCCCCAGGTCGGGGTCGTCACTATAGACCAGGTCAACAGGCGAGTGGAAGAAATAGGGGAAGCCGGCCAGCGTGCCCGTGCTGCCGCCGCCGGCCAGGAAGTCGGCCACGCGGGCGACGAACGCACCGTTGTCATAGACAGTGCTATACGGCTCGGTCAGGAAGTGAACGTCGCCGATGGCCAGCAGTTGCCCGGCATCGCTCGCCGCCGGGCTGAGCGCGGCCAGCACCAGCCCGCCCGGCCGATCGGTGGCCGACGACCAGGTGTTGTCATCGGCCGATAGCAGCGCTGCCGCCGACGGCCCCAGTTGCAGCGAGTGGCTGCTGTAGAGTGCCAGCCGGTCTAGCCCCTCGGTCAGCGCGCTGTCGCCAAAGCCGTCAGCGCCGATCAGGATGTTGCGGAAGTTGCCCTCGTTCTCAACGGTGTTATAGAGGTAGTCGCCGCGGAAGGTGATGTCGAAGGCGTTGGCCAGGTCGTTGAGCG